>NZ_JASTLC010000003.1 GCF_030499575.1 Streptomyces sp. DG2A-72 | reverse complement strand
CTGGGTGGTGCGGGTTTCGGGGGAGGGGGTTGTGGGTCTGTGTGTGGGTGGTCGGTGGCATGGGTGTGGGGTGGGTGGGGTGTGGGGTGTGGGGTGTGGTGGTTGGTTGTGTAGGTCGGTCAATGGCTTGCAAAGAACCGTCCAACCGGGGGACCCCGTTTGCTGGTGGTTTTGTTGGTGGTTTGTCTGGCGGTTTTTGTCGGTGGGTTCGTTGGTGTGGGTGGTCGGGGGTGGGGTCGGTGTGGGGTTTGCGGGTGGAGGTGGTGGTTGTGGGGTGGGGGGCCGGTGGGGTTGGTTCTTGCTGCGGAGTTGGCGGGGTTTGGGGTGCGGACGGTGGTGGTGGAGTCGGCTGTCGGGGTGTGTCGGGGTGGCCGAAGGCGACGACGTTGCATGCGCGTGCGGTGCAGTGTTTGGTGAGGCGTGGTTATTTGGGGGGGTTGGTGGGTGGGGGTGGTGTGGGGGGTGGTTTGTTTCATTTTGGGGGGATTCCGGGGTTGGTGATTTCGGTTCCTGCTGGGGGAGCCGGAGGCGGTGTTGAAGTGTTCGCAGGAGGAGTTGGAGCGTCATTTTGAGTGGCGGGCGCGGGTGGCTGGTGCGTGGGTTTTGCGTGGGTATCGGGTGACGGGGGTGTGGCAGGGGCGGGAGGGGGTGGGTGTTACGGCGCAGGGTCCGGGGGGGCGGGTGGGGTTGGTGGGTGGGTATTTGGTGGGGGCGGATGGTGCGCGCAGTGTGGTGCGGGAGCAGGGGGGTTTTGTGTCGCGGACGTGTCCGGCCACGGTGTCGGCGTTGGCGGGTGATGTTCGTGTGGTGGGGGGTGGGGTTCTTGAGGCGGGGTGGCATCGTACGGAGCGGGGGTGGATTGTTGCCAAGGAGGTGGCGGGGGGTGTGGTGCGGTTGCGGACTCTTAATTGCGGGGGTGCGCATGTTGAGCGTGGTGTGCCGCTGACTTTGGAGGAGTTGCGGCGGGAGGTGTGCTGGATCGCGGGGCGGGATGTCGCGTTGGGGGAGGGGAGGTGGTTGAGCAGGTTCAGTGATTTCTCCCGGTTGGCGGTGTCCTACCGCAGGGGGCGGATCTTTTTGGCGGGGGATGCGGCGCATGTGCATTTCCCGATCGGTGGGCAGGGGCTGTCTACCGGGCTGCTGGATGCGGTCAACCTCGGCTGGAAGCTTGCGTTTACGGTGCGTGGCGGTGCGGGCGCGGGGCTGCTGGACACCTATGATGCCGAGCGCCGGCCTGCTGCTCAGCGGGTTATCGACAGTGCGCGGGCCCAGTTGGCTCTGATGCGGCCGGGGCCCGAGTTCGACCGGCTGCGTGTGCTGTTCGGCCGGTTGCTGGCCGGTGGCGGGGAGGGTGGCGCGCTGGCGGCCATGGTCAGTGCCCAGGACACGGTTCTTCCGCCGCGTACCGCGCGGCCCTCTCCGTGGGAGGGAAGGTTTTTGCATAATGTCCAGCTGGCTACCCGTGAGGGTCCTGCTGATGTGATCGGGCTGCTGCGTGAGGGCCGGCCCCTGCTGCTGCTGTTCGGTGAGCGGGGCGGCCGTTATCTTCGGCAGGCGCGGGGCTGGGGCTCGCTGCTGCGTATCGTGCGGGCGGCGCGGACGCCGCAGCTGCCGTGCGAGGCGCTGCTGGTGCGGCCCGACGGGTATGTCGCCTGGGGGCCGGGGGGTGAGGGGCTTGAGGCGGCGCTGGGGCAGTGGTTCGGCGGCCCCCCGGACACCCCGGACACCCCGGACACCCCGGTCACCCCGGTCACCCCGGTCACCCCGGGCATCCCGGGCTGCCCCGGCTGCCCCGGCTGCCGGGGGTGCCCGGGGTGTGGTGGCGGGGGGTCTGGCTGGCTGGGGTGTCTAGGGCCGGCGTGCGGATGTGGCCAGTGCCTGAAGTTCCTCGAAGACCGCTGCGCCGCGGCTCTCGGTGAGGTCTGCGGAGGTCAGGACGGAGGACAGGACCACGCTGGGCAGCAGGTGCCGCAGCAGGGCGGCGACCCTGTTCAGCAGGTCCTGGTAGTTGCACATGGCCTGGGACATGGCCTGGACGCCGGCGAAGGAGCCCACCATGACGTCGGCGGTTTCCTTCGGCTGGACGTGCGGGAGCAGTTCGCCTTGGGTCTGTGCCTTTTCCAGCAGTTCGGTGACGACCTCGGCCCAGCGTACGAAGGGGCCGCTGCGGTCGAGTCCGTGGGCCTGCTGGTCGAGTGAGAGCCGCACGCCTGCCCGTACCATCGGGTCGGTCTGCAGCCGGTATGCCTGCAGCAGCACGGTGTCCACGATCTGCTGGATCTTGCAGGCGCGGTCGGGGATGGGCAGCTGCTGGTCCTGCTCGTGGAGCACTCCTTGGGCCAGGTGTTCCTTCGAGGGGAAGTGGAAGTACAGGGCCCCCTTGGTCACGTCGGCCGCGGCGAGGATCTCGCTGATGGTCGCGGCCTGGTAGCCGCGTTCCTCGAAGATCCTGGCCGCGGCGACGAGGATCGTTCGCCGTGTCCGGATTGCCCGGTCCTGCTTGACCATGTCGGCCTCCTCCAATCGATGAGCCCGGAGACCCCTTACAAAAAAACCGTCTAGTTTGTATCTTACAGGTAGTCGCGTGGTGCGCAGCCCTCCGGTCGTGCCGAATTCAAGGAATGGCGTGAAGCCTGCAGGCGGACGACGGACGACGGACGACGGACGACGGACGAGGGACGAGGGGGCTGTGGGGCGCGGCAGGTGCGGTCGGTGTGTGGCAGGCAGGCGGGCATGCGGGCAGGCATGCGGGTGGGTGGGGAGGGGTGTGATGATTCTCGTGACGGGGGCCACCGGGACGGTGGGCCGGGAGGTGGTCCGGCTGCTGGGGGCGGATGTGGGCGTTCGTGTCATGGCCCGGGATCCGGCACGGGTGAGGGGGGCGTCTGAGACTGCGGAGATAGTTGCGGGGGACTGCAGGGATCCGCGGTCGCTTGGCCGGGCTCTGGCGGGGGTTCGCACGGCGTTCCTGGTGACCGGTGATGTCGCCGGCGGTGACGATGTCCGGTTCATTCGTGCTGCGCAGATGGCCGGTGTCGGGCGGGTGGTGAAGCTCTCGGCGGCCGCTGTTGTTGACCGCTGTGCCGATGACCTGGTCACCCGGTGGCAGCGTGCCGGTGAGGAGGTGTTGTGTGCCTCGGGTCTTCAGTGGACTGTGCTGCGTCCGCGCGCGTTCATGTCCAATACGCTGTCCTGGGCGCGGTCCGTGCGCTGCGAAGGCGTGGTCCGGGCGCTGTATGGGTCGTCTGTCAATGCCTGCGTGGATCCCCGGGACGTCGCGGAGGTGGCCGTGCGCGTCCTGACCGAGGACGGGCACGCGGGAGGGGCCTACACGCTGACCGGGCCGGAGGCGCTCAGTGCGGCTCAGCAGGTGGATCAGCTCGGCCGGCTGCTCGGGGTGCCGTTGCGCTTGGAGGAACTGAGCCCGGGCCAGGCGCGCCTCGCGCTGGGCCGGCGCTATCCGGTGCCGGTCGTCGAGGCGCTGCTGCAGAGCGCGGAACGTCAGCGGGCGGGAGCCAAGGCGCAGGTTCAGGACACGGTGCGCGCGGTGACCGGCCGCCCGGCCAGAACCTTCCGTGTCTGGGCGAAGGACCATCTGGCGGCGTTCGTGCCCGGCGCGGCGGATGAGGCGGGGCAGTCGCCGCGCCGGGCGGGTCATGGCACGGGCCGCTGGCTCACTGGGTGAGGCAGGCCATGGTGACGGTGGAGCGGGTCACGAGCCGTGCCGGAACTTTCGGTGTCTGGGCGATGGGCCGTGTGGCGGTGTTCGCGTCCGGCGCGGCGGATGAGGCGGGGCGGCCGCCGCGCCGGGCGGGTCATGGCACGGGCCGCTGGCTCACTGGGTGAGGGGGGCCATGGTGACGGTGGAGCGGAACACGAGCTGCCCTTCCTGGTGTCCGGTCACGAGCACGGACTGCGGCCGGTCCGTGTCCGTGCCGGGCGCAGGGCGCGCTTCGATCAGGCAGGGCGTGTGCAGTTCGGCGTAGCGCTTGAACTCGCTGGTGATGTCCAGGGGGATGACCGGGCGCCCCGCGGTGGCGGCGGTGGCCTGGCGGGCGGCCTCGAGCAGCACCATGCCCGGTACGTGGTCGGTGGGGTGGTCGAAGAGGACGGGGTGGCGGGTGTCGACCCTGAGCTGCCAGGAGTTGGGCTGCCCGATGGGGGACAGGACGACGTCCATGGGGGAGACCCGGCCGACGTCCTGGGGTGCTATCGGGGCGGTGAGGGGCAGCGCGGGCCGCCCCGTCCAGCTGCTGGGTGCGCAGGCGGTTGTATGTCGCCGGCTGCACACAGGTGAAGTCGGCGCGTCCCGTTGCGGCGATGTGAGGGCCCCGGCGGATGGTGACGTTGTAGTGGAACCCTGCCAGGTTGCCGCGGCGCCACTTGACGTCGTGGCAGGTGATGTCCAGCTCGAGCGAGGCGGGTGCGCTGCCGACCCGCAGGTGCGCGGGCCGGACGTCGATCGCGAGGTCCCACATGAGGAAGTGGTGGCCGAGCGGGACGCCGTACTCGGTGTGCGCCAGGAGGATGCCGGCCTGGCGGATCGTTTCGGCAGCGATCAGCGGGTCGTGGCAGTCGTCCACGTTGACGAAGAAGCTGTGTCCGCGGGGCCACTGGGCCTCGACGCAGAAATGATCGTCGTCCATGCGCGCCCAGTCGGTCAGCATGACCTCGGCGACGCTCGCGCGGTGGACGAATTCCTTGGGGACCGTGGTGGTCAGGGACCGGTGGGGCAGGGCACCGGTCCCGGTAAGGGCCGTGTCGCTCCCGGTGTGTGCCGCGCTGCGTATCGCGCGGTTCCTGTGGAACGTGCTCGCAGACATGATTCCCCCTGAGCCGCTGTGGCTTGAATGTAAGTGGCAGAGCCCTCAGGAGAGCGAAGATACATACCACCCGGTTTAATTTCTAGAAGGAACGCGGCACTCCGCCCGGCGCGAAAAGGAGCGGCGCATTCCCCGATGTGCGGGTGATCGCCTGGCGGCCTGTGGCCCGCCCGGGACCCGCAGGTCGTCCCCGCACGCCGGGCCGTGTGACGGCTGGTGTCTGCCGGGGCGGGTCAGGGGCGGCCCGCCGGCGCACCTCAAGTGATCTCAAAGCCATTCTTGAGCGGCCTGCCCGACCGTGTCCCTAAGGCCCGAGGTGAAGGGGGAGCGGTCGGATGGACGGGAGGGAAGTCCTGATCAGGGTGGAGCGGGGCCGGCCCGACGAGGCGGAACTGGCCGCCGTGGTCGCGGTGCTGCTCGCCGTGCGGGCGCCCGCACGCCAGGCGCCCGGGCAGCCGCCGGTCGCCGGGATGCGGTGGTGGCGCACGCCGGACGCCTACGCGGCGCCCGACGGCTGGCACTGAGGCCGGGGGCCGGCGCTGAGGCCGGCGGCGGCCCCCGCAATACGTACAATAGAAACCGCGCGTGCGGTTTGTTATTATGCTGTCACGATCCGGGACGGGGCCTGAACGGTCTTGTCCCAGGAAGGCACCTGACATGGCGATGACGACTGCCCTGGCACCGGCCGGACCGGGGCCCACCGATATCCGCGGGCGGGTGGCGGAACTGCACGGCATCCGTGAGCAGGCGCTGGCCGGTCCCGGTGGGAAGGCGACCGCGGCGCAGCACGCCAAGGGCAAGCTGACCGCGCGGGAGCGGATCGGGCTGCTGCTGGACGCGGGTTCCTTCCGGGAGGTCGAGCAGCTGCGCCGGCACCGGGCGACCGGTTTCGGGCTGGAGATGAACAAGCCGTACACGGACGGTGTGATCACCGGCTGGGGGACGGTCCAGGGCCGTACGGTCTTCGTGTACGCGCACGACTTCCGCATCTTCGGCGGTGCGCTGGGCGAGGCCCACGCCACGAAGATCCACAAGATCATGGACATGGCGCTTGCCACCGGGGCGCCGCTGGTGTCGCTGAACGACGGCGCGGGGGCCCGTATCCAGGAGGGTGTCTCGGCGCTTGCCGGGTACGGCGGCATCTTCCAGCGCAACACCAGGGCTTCGGGTGTGATCCCGCAGATCTCGGTGGTGCTGGGCCCGTGCGCGGGCGGCGCGGCCTACAGCCCGGCGCTGACCGACTTCGTGTTCATGGTCCGTGAGACCTCGCAGATGTTCATCACCGGCCCGGACGTGGTCAAGACGGTGACCGGTGAGGAGATCACGCAGAACGGCCTGGGCGGCGCGGACGTGCACGCCGAGACCTCCGGTGTGGCCCACTTCGCCTACGACGACGAGGAGACGTGCCTGGCGGAGGTGCGCTACCTGCTGTCGATGCTCCCGCAGAACAACCGGGAGGCCCCGCCGAGGGCGCTGGGCGGTGACCGGGCCGAGAGGCGCTCGGAGGTGCTGCTGGACCTGGTGCCGGCCGACGGCAACCGGCCCTACGACATGGCCGCCGTCATCGAGGAGATCGTCGACGACGGCGAGTACCTCGAGGTCCACGAGCGCTGGGCCCGCAACATCATCTGCGCGCTGGCCCGGCTGGACGGCCAGGTCGTCGGCATCGTCGCCAACCAGCCGCAGTCCCTGGCCGGGGTCCTGGACATCGAGGCGTCGCAGAAGGCCGCACGCTTCGTCCAGATGTGCGACGCCTTCAACATCGCGCTCGTCACCCTGCTGGACGTCCCCGGATTCCTGCCCGGCGTCGGCCAGGAGCACGGCGGGATCATCCGGCACGGCGCGAAGCTGCTGTACGCCTACTGCAACGCGACCGTGCCGCGGATCTCGCTGATCCTGCGCAAGGCCTACGGCGGCGCGTACATCGTGATGGACTCGGCGTCCACCGGCGCCGACCTGACCTACGCCTGGCCGACCAACGAGATCGCCGTGATGGGCGCCGAGGGCGCGGCGGGCGTCATCTTCCGCCGGCAGATCGCCGAGGCGGAAGACCCCGAGGCCATGCGGCACAAGATGGTCAAGGAGTACAGGACCGAGCTCATGCACCCCTACTACGCGGCCGAGCGCGGCCTGGTCGACGACGTCATCGACCCGGCCGCCACCCGCGAGGTCCTCATCCGCTCCCTGGCCATGCTCCGCAGCAAGCACGCCGACCTGCCCTCCCGCAAGCACGGCAATCCCCCGCAGTAGCACCACGCCCACGGGACGCGGGACGCCGGTGCGGCGGCGGCCCCCGGTCTCCCGCTCTGTGTAGGAGAGTGCACATGGTCAAACAGGAGCGAGCGGTGCGCACCCGGCACGCGCTGATCCAGGCCGCGGCCGCGGTGTTCGCCGAGGAAGGCTTCGTCACCGCCTCGCTGAGCACCATCAGCGGCCGGGCCGGTGTCAGCAACGGTGCGCTGCACTTCCACTTCGCCAGCAAGAACAGGCTCGCCGAAGCGGTCCGGGCCCAGGCCGCCGAGGCCCTCGGGCGGATCACCGAGACGGCGCGGGCCCGCCACGGCGACTCCCTGCAGACGGTGGTGGACGCCACGCACGAGCTGATGGACAGCCTCGCCCGCGACATCGTGGTCCGCGGCGGCTTCGAACTCGCCGGCGACGCCGCGCGCCGGGGCGGGCCCTCCCTGCGCAGGCAGTGGCAGCGCTGGGTGGAGGACAGCCTGCGCCGGGCCGAGCGCAGCGGCGCCCTGGCCCAAGGGGTGTCCGCCGCGGACGGCGCCCGCGTCATCGTCGCCGCGACCGCGGGCTTCGAGATCCTCGGCGGCGAGGACGTCTCCTGGCTCTCCCGCCGCAGCGTCACCCGCTTCTGGGAGGTCCTGCTGCCGCTGCTCGCCGGCCGGCAGAACCTGGACGGGCTGGTGTGCGCGGGCTCGAACCTGCTGACCGCCGTCCCCCGCAGGAGCAGTCCGCGCGGGCCAGCCCCCCAAATTTGCATACCAAGAGGTCTGTTTAAGACCTGGGCCTCAGTTGCATCTTCCCCGCTACCCCTTGAGGATCCCTCAAGGATGCCCCGCGAACGCCTTGAGTTCCACTGGAGATCGAGCATCCGGCCTGCTCGGGGGACGCATGACCTCGACTCGGAGCGGAAGAGATACAGGATGCGCGGTTTGATATTGACATACCGCACGTGCTGTTTTTAGTCTTGGCAGGGAGCCGGACTGGCCTTTGCTGGCGGCCACGGACTGACCGGAGCTCGTGCATAAGACAGGGGAGATCGCGTGGACATCAAGGTACTGGGCGCACTGGCCGTCACGGAGAACGGCGTCTCCATCACGCCGACGGCCCCCAAGCCGCGCCAGGTTCTGGCTCTGCTGGCACTGCACGCCGACCGGGTGGTGCCCGTCTCCGCCCTCATCGAGGAGCTGTGGGGCCTCACCCCGCCGCGCAGCGCCCGCACCACCCTGCAGACCTACGTCCTGCAGCTGCGGGAACTCATCGCCGTGGCCCTGGAGCAGGACGGCCACGGCGGTGCGGACGGACCCGGCGCACCGCGCACCGCCAAGGACGTGCTGGTGACGATGCCCGGCGGCTATCTGCTGGCCAGCGGCGGCGGACCCAGTGACGTCCGCCTGTTCGAGCGTCTTGCGGGCATGGGATACCGGGCCATGGACGCGGGTGACTTCCCCGGCGCCGCACGCCAGCTGCGCGAAGCGCTCACGCTGTGGTCCGGCACCGCCTTCGCGGACGTGCAGGTCGGGGAGCAGCTGGAGACGGAGATCAAGCGTCTTGAGGAGAGCCGGCTGTGCGCTCTTGACCAGCGTATCGAGGCCGATCTGCGGCTGGGACGCCACCGTGAACTGCTGGCCGAGCTGACGGTTTTGGTGAACCGTTACCGCACGCACGAGAGCCTGCACGGCCAGTTCATGCTCGCGCTGTACCGCTCGGGGCGGCGCGGAGAGGCCCTGGAGGCCTATCAGCGGCTGCGTGCCACGCTCGTACGCGACCTCGGTCTGGAGCCGTCCGCGGGGCTGCAGCGCCTGCAGCGGTCCGTCCTGACGGCCAGCCCCGAGTCCACGGCGGCACCTCACGCGGCCAAGGAGCGGCTCGTGTCGACGAGCTGAGTGCCCGCGCCCGCCCCCGGGGGCCTGCGCGCAGCGGGTGGCACCCGGTGGCCGGCGCCCGGAACGCGGCAGGCGCCGGCCCCCGAGGCCGCCGAGCCGTCCACGCCGCCCTGATCCGCGGGCGCGCCGCCGCCCCTGGTGCACGGCCCGAACACGCCGGCGCCCCTGGGGGATCCGGCAGTGGCCCGGCAGCGCGGCCCGCACGGACCGTACGCCGGCTCTCCCGCCACGGCCGCCACCGTCTGCGCCGTCACGGCCCTGAGCGCGCAGAAGGACACCGCAGCCCGCCCCGCCCTGCCCCGGCCCGGCCCGCCCGCCTTGCCGCCGGTGCCGTCCCCCGGCCGCCGAAGCCGCGGTGCACACCGTGGCCGGCTTTCGCCGCCCTGCCCCCGGACGGCCGGCCCTCCCGCCGCCCGGGCCGCTGATCACGCATCCGGGCCCTCCCCCCACCGGCTGCGCCGGAGCCGCGCGCTTCCCCTGACGCGGGGACAGACGGCACCCGTCCCCGCCGGGCATGCCCGGCGGGCGGAGCGGCCGGGTTCCCGCATTTCGGTTTCTCTGCAGCAAAACTCCACGGGAGCGGGGACCGGAAAGAGTATTCCGTGATACGCCGGACGCGTCCGGTGCCAGGAGGCGTCCGCTATTCCTGAGCGGATCAATTGTGCGGATCCAGGTGTTCCGCTGAAACATCCTCGAGCTCTGGTCGAAGAAAGGAGGGTGTGGCGCGATTTTGGCTAGTGTGCTGACGGTGACGGAATTCAGCCATGAGAGGAACTCGGCGAGCTACGGAGGAAAGCAGTGAAGATTCAGGTTCTGGGTCCGTTGAGTGCCGAGGTCAATGGGGGATCGATTGTCCCGACGGCCGGTAAGCCGCGGCAGATTCTTTCCCTGCTGGCCCTCTACCCGGGACGGGTGATGCCCGTTCCCATGCTCATGGAGGAAATCTGGGGAACCGAGCCGCCGCAGAGCGCGCTCACCACGCTGCAGACCTACATCCTCCAACTGCGCCGGCGCCTGGGCACCGCGATGGGGCCCGACGCCCCCGGCACGGCCAAGGAAGTGCTGGCCACCCGCCACGGCGGCTATCTGCTGCAGATACCGGCCGAGAGCGTCGACGTGCACGAGTACGAACGCATGGTCACCGAAGGCAGGTCGGCTTTCGAGACCGGGGACGACGCGACCTCGGCCGCCCGTTTCCGGCAGGCGCTGGAGCTGTGGCGCGGCCCCGCGCTGGTCGACGTACGGGTCGGACCGATCCTCGGGATCGAGGTCATGCGCCTGGAGGAGAGCCGGCTCGGCACCGTCGAGCGGCGGATCGACGCCGATCTGCGGCTCGGCCGGCACGCCGAACTCATCGCGGAACTCGCCGAGCTGACGGCGCGCTACCCGCAGCACGAAGGGCTGCACTCGCAGGCCATGGTGGCCATGTACCGGTCGGGGCGGCAGGCATCGGCCCTCGCCGTCTACCGGCAGCTGCGCAACCGGCTGATCGACGAACTGGGCGTCGAGCCCTCGCCGCAGGTGCAGCGGCTGCACCAGGCCATGCTGGCCGTCGACCCGCAACTGGACGTCGTCGCCGGAGTGCGGCGCAGCTCGACCTTCGATCTTTACGCCGCCTGAGGCCGGCCGGAGCGGGGGCCTGCGCCGTCCTCAGTGCCTATGGGTGAGCCCGGATTCTGAGAGGCCTGGTGGCCTGAGCCCGGTGGGAATTTGCGAGGAGGCCGGGCGTGTGTGCCCGGGGCTGCGGCCGGCGGCTGCAGCCCGGCCACACGCTCTGACACCCTGCATGGCCCGGCAGTGTGGGCGCGCGCACTGTCCACGTCCCGAGCCGGCGCGGCCCTTTTGCCGCCCGGGGCGGCGGGCCACCTGCAGGGCGGGTGAGCCGTGCGCGAGGCGGTGCACCGCCAGGTTTCGAACGGGCCACCACCGCACCCGCGGATTCCCCGGGCGGGAGGGGGCACTGCCCGAAGGCTGCGGTCATCTTCTCGGCCCTACCGACCGCAGGAGCATCGGATACCGGCTCTGAACGGTGGAGCCGCCCGGTTCCGCGCTCGCTGCGTCCTGTGCAGGTCGTGTCTCGTTGTGCCGGGAACACGCCGCGGGCTGGTCCGCCTCGTGCCTCACGCAGCGTTCGTACCAGATGCCCGTGAGGCGTCAGTTGCGTCGTACGGCCGCTGTTACTTCACCGGCTCCGGCTCCGGCGTGCTCTGCGTCTTGGCCGAGTCCTGCGGATCGGCCGGGGTCTTCACGCAGTCCAGCAGGAGCTGGGCGACGTCGACGACCTGGATGGACTTCTTCGCCTTGCCGTCGTTCTTCTTGCCGTTGACGGAGTCGGTCAGCATCACGAGGCAGAACGGGCAGGCGGTGGACACGATGTCCGGGTTCACCGACAGCGCCTCGTCGACCCGCTCGTTGTTGATGCGCTTGCCGATGCGCTCCTCCATCCACATCCGCGCGCCGCCGGCGCCGCAGCAGAAGCCGCGCTCCTTGTGGCGGTGCATCTCCTCGTTGCGGATGCCGGGACGCTGGCGATGATCTCGCGCGGGGGCGTGTAGATCTTGTGACCGGGGTGATGGGGACCAGCCTGCCCGCATCCACGAGGTGCTGGAGCAGCTGGGTGTGGTGGATGACCTCGTAGTCGCCGCCGAGCTGCGGGTACTCGTTGCCGATCGTGTTCAGGCAGTGCGGGCAGGTGGCGACGATCTTCTTCGAGGACTTCGGCTTCTTGGTGCTCTCGTCCTCGTCGTCCTCGCCGAACGCCATGTTCAGCGCGGCCACGTTCTCCATGCCGAGCTCCTGGAACAGCGGCTCGTTGCCCAGGCGGCGGGCGGAGTCACCGGTGCAACCAGTGCGCCACACCGACGACGCCCCACCGGTTCATCCGGGTGTGGCCGAGGAACTCCTTCACCAGGGCCGCGCCGCGCCGGCAGGGGTGGTCGGTCCGGGTGCGGGCCGGCACCGGCTGTCCGAGCTTGAAGTACCGGATGAACTCGCCGATGGCGCGTGCGAACAGCGCCGAGCCGACGACGGCAAGGGAGGAGCGCAACAATGATCGCGGCGAGTTGCATGGGCGGGCTCCCCGTACCGGCGAGAACGGGCCTACTGGGCGGTAACTTGTGGGCTCGGTCGGAGAGTACCCACTTCGGACTCCGCAAGGTGGCCAGGCCGCGGTGATCGGTGTCGCGGGCCCCGCCCCGGCTGCGGCGGTTCCGGCAGCCCGGCTGCACGCCCCAAGGGCCTGCACGGCCAGGGGAGTTGCGGTGCGCAGCGGTGCGGTGCCCGCCGGGCCGGCAGGTCTGGCACCGCTGCGGGCTCCAGAGGCAATCGAGGGTCTTTCACCTTGCCCTGCACCCGGGGGCTGTGCGCGGCTGCTCGCCTTCGGGCGGGCCTCAGCCCGCTCTCCAGGGATGCTTGAGGCTGTCCGGCGATTCTCGAACCGCACCCCTGCGCCCCAGGGGGGAGGCCAAGGAGGATGCCATGCCGGACGACCAGCCAGTGCGGCTGCACTGTTTCGCGCACTCCGCGGGGGGTGTCTCCGTCTTCGACGGCTGGGCGGAGCGTGCCGGACCCGGGGTGGAGGTCAGGGCGCTGTGCCTGCCGGGGGGTGAACGGCGGCGGTCCGAACCCCGGGTGACCACGCACGAGGCGCTGCTCGCCGATGTGCTGCCCCAGTTCACCGACCCGTGCTCGGGCCCCTACGTCCTGTACGGGCACGGTCTGGGCGCCATGGTCGCCCTCACCGTGACGCGCGCCCTGCACGAGGCGGGGATGCCCGGCCCCGCGCTCCTTGCCGTCAGTGCCTGCCCGCCGCCCCACGTGCCCTGCGCGCTGGCGGATGTCCGCGGGGCGAGTGATGCCGAAGTGCTGCACATCCTGGGCGGCAACGGCGCCGTGCCGCCCGGCAGCGACGAAGGGATCTGGCTGCGGGCCATGCTGCCGGTGCTCCGCGCCGACCTGGAGCTGGCAAAGGCCCTGGAAGAGGCGGCCCGCACCCCCTCGTCCAGGGGTCCGCTGAGCACACCGGTCCTCGTCCTCGCCTCGCAGGCGAACCCGCTTGCGCCGCCTGCGATCACCGACGGCTGGTGGCAGTGGACCGAGGGGCCCGTCCGCTCGCGCACCGTCCCCGGACGTCACTTCTTCGTACGCGGCGGCCGTGAACTGCCGCGGCTGCTGGGCCGGGCCTGCCGCGTCGCCGGCCGCCTCGCCCGCGAGCGCGTGCCCGTCGGCTGAGCCCGCGCTCCGGCCACCCGGTGCGGGCAGGAGCGCCTGCGCCCTCGGAATCACAGTGCGATGCACGTCAGCCGGCGGATACGGGGGCAGCGCTTCACCCGCTCATGCTCCAGCGGTTTTCATCCGGCCGTCCGAATTCTGTTCGCGTCCCCGTCCCGTCCGCGTAAGGCAAGGAGAGAGGTGTCCAGATGTCTGCTGAGCTCGCGGACAAGACCGCGCACACGGTGCACGTGTCCGCACCCGCCGGTGTGGTCTACGCGCTGATTACCGACGCGGCGAAGTGGCCGCTCTACTTCTCCCCGGTCATCCATGTGGAGCAGCTGGACTTCGACGGCGAACGGGGGTGGCTGAGGATGTGGTCCCTCATGGACGGCCTGCTGAAATCGTGGACCTCGTGGCGGCACCTGGACCCGGTGCAGCGCCGCGTGGACTTCCGGCAGGAACTGCCCGCGTCCCCGTTCGACTCGATGGGCGGCACCTTGAACGTGCGTTCGCAGGGCCCGCACCGTACCGAGCTGGAACTGCTGTACGACTACAGCATCACCGGGGACCGGCCCGATGACGTGGCGTGGGCGCAGCGGGCCACCGGCGGCAACAGCCGCGCCCAGCTCGCCGACGTGAAGGCCTTCGCCGAGCGGTGGACGCGCCTGGACGAACTGGTCCTGTCCTTCGAGGACTCGGTGCGCATCCACGGCCCGGCCGAGCTGGTCTACGACTTTCTCTACCGGGCCGGGGCCTGGCCCGAACTGGTCCCGCACGTCACCCGGGTCGACCTCACCGAGGACGCGCCCGGAGTGCAGCGCATGACCGTACAGACGCTGACCGAGTCCGGTTCGCACAGCGCCGAGTCGGTGCGGATCTGCTTCCCGCACGCGGGCCGCATCGTCTACAAGGAGACCGCGACCTCCCCCCTGCTGGGGGCACACACCGGCGAATGGTCCGTCGTCCCGGACGAGACGGGGGTGACCGTCCTCGCGCAGCACAGCGTCGTGCTGCGCGAGGAGAACATCACCGCCGTGCTGGGCGAGCAGGCGGGCCTGGCACACGCCCGCTGGCATGTGCGCCAGACCCTCGGCCGAAACTGCCGGGCCCTGCTGGCCCTGGCCAAGCAGCACGCGGAAAGCGCCGTCCGCATGCTGTGACCGCGGCCGGGCGCGGGCGGCCGCGCCCAAAAGCAGCCCTGCGCACGGGAAACGGCAGCGGTGTGCTGCGGGAATCCTTGGAAAGGAGTCGAGCCGCGGCACAAAGGAAAGCAGTGCCTCGCCGGGCACCCCGTACCGTGGTTTTTGCCCGGACATGGCGAGGAGCTGCAATGTTCAATGACATAGGCGCGCTTGAGCTGGTGATGCTCGCGATTCTTGCCGTGCTCATCTTCGGCCCGGACAAGCTGCCGAAGGTAATTCAGGACGCGGCCCGGATCATCCGGAAGGTCCGTGCCTTCTCGGACCAGGCCCAGCAGGACATCCGCGAGGAACTCGGCCCCGAGTTCAAGGACGTCAACTTCGAGGACCTGAATCCCAAGACGTTCATCCGCAAGCAGCTGGGCGACGACGAACTGGGGCTCAAGGAGATCCGTAACGGCTTCGACCTGCGCACACAAGCGGCAGAAGTCGCCGACGCGGTGAACGGCCAGGAGAGCGAGTCGCCCCGCAGGCCCGGACCCCCCTCGCCGCCGTAGCCGCCACCTGAACGTCCCCGCCCCGCCCCCCCTTTTTGAGGCAACGCCCCTTGGCCGGGGCGCCGGCCCGCCTGGGCCCGGCGCGGCTGGGCCCGGCGCCCCGGCTGGTGTGGTCACGGGCCCTGCCCTGGGGCACCGCTCGGCCCCCGCTGCACACCCGCTTGGGAAAACGGACGCCGGCGCCGTACGGCAACTAGCGTGCTTAGCCCGACCGTTGTGGACGTCCAGGCCAGGAGGCCGTCATGGGGGACAGGCACGACAGCCCGGCCCGGCCCACGCATACGCCGCCCTGCGCCGCCCGCGCCGCATCCACCCCTGCCAGCCCCGCCTGCCCGGGCCGGTGCGTGGCCTTCCACCGTGCCGCCGCCCCGGCCCCGTACGGCGCGAGGGGACGTGATCCGTCCGCCGCCCCGGCCGGGCCGCCGCCGCCTGGCCCGGCGGCCGGGTCGTTCTAGGAGCCCGCATGCCCGTTCAGCGCCCGCAGAAAGGAGAGAGGGTACCCGGCCCTCGCGACGGACCGCACACCCCGGCCACCATGACTGTTCACCGTTGCCCCCACGCGCCGATCTCCGTGCTCGTCGCCCCCGGCCCCGCCCCGTACGCGAGCCGGTGGGACCTCGAGCTGCGCGGGCCGCTCGACCGTGCCGCCCTGGACCACATCCTGGGCGAGCTCAGCGCCGATGACCTGGATCGGCCGGTGCCGCAGCACCAGCTGCTGCGGCACGGCCCCGACCACCACACGCTGCGGTTGTGGGCGACGCAGGCAGGGCCCGCCGCCTTGGTTTCGGGCCGCCTCGCCGATCGGCTCACCGAGCCGCCGCCGGCCGCCGGCCACCCGCTGACCACCGCCCAGCGCGCGGTCCTCGCATCCGGCGCAGCGCACCGCTATGAGGCGGTGCTGCTCGCAACGGACGCTGTGCCGGACGCGAGCGCGCTGCGCGAGGCCCTGGGTGCCGTCCTGGCCGCCCACCCTCAGCTGCGCTCCCGCATCTGCGGCCCGGACGGCCGGCTCACCGCCCAGGCCCAGGACGGGGCGGCAGGTCACCAGGATCCGCTGGTGGAGAGGGAGTTCACCAACGAGGCCGACTTCGGCGCGGCTGTGGACTTCACCGGCCGCACGCTCGACGCGCGCGCCGGCATCCAGCTGCGGGCGCTGCTCGCCAGGGACCGCCGTCCGGCCGGACCGCGTGCCGACCGGCTTGCCGTGGTCGCGCATGAGCTCGCCGTGGACGCCGCGTCCTGGCGCATCCTGCTCGACGACCTGGCCGCCGCCCTCGACGCGGTTGGTGCCGGACGTCCGGCGCGGCCGCAGCACCGGCCCGACGGCCTGGCCGACTGGATCGGCGAACTGCGGGAGCTGGCCCGTGACCCCGCCGAGGCGCGGCACTGGAGCCTGGTCGCCGGGCGCAGGCAGCGGGCGGGCGTTTCCCGCCGGCCCGCCCCGCCGGCCAGGCCGGGCGATGCGCCCGACGCCGCCCCGGCGCCCGCCCGCACGGCCGGGCTTGGGGAGGCCCGCCGCACCGGGTTCGTCCTGGACGAGGACCACACCGAGCGGATCGTCCAGGTCCTGGCCCGGCGGCTCGCGCTGACCCCCGCACAGGTGCTGACCGGCGTGTTCGCCCTCGCCCTTGCCCGCTGGCAGGGATCCGATGAGGTCAGCTTCGACGTACGCAGCGACCCCCGCAGCGGCCGGCGGAGCCTACGACACCACGTGGGCCGGCTCACCGACCCCTACCCGGTCCATCTCACACCGGACCAAGGCCTCGACCCGCTTCGCCAACTGACCGCTCTGGCCGGCCCCTTGGCCGACTGCGCGGGCGGCGCCCCGGGCGGCGCCGGCTTCGGAGCCTGCCGCGAGTGGAGCCCCGATCCGCTGCTGCGGCGCCGGCTGCGCGAACTGCCGCCCGCCCGGACGTGTCTGACCGTGCCCGGCCCCGGCGAACTGCTGCCCGGCTCCGCCCGCCCCGCGCGCGCCGGCGCACCGGGCCGGCCCCTGCACCGTGTCGAGGCGGGGGCCCAGCTCGCCGACGGCCGGCTGCACATCACTCTCGACTGGGCCACCGCCCCGGCCCACGGCGTCACCGACACATCGGTGGCCGCCCTCAAGGACCTGCTGCAGGATCTGCTGGCAGAACTGGCCGACGAGCCCGCCACCCCGGCTCCGCTCGTCTTGCGGGCCACCCCCCAGCAGTCGGCGCTGTACACGGGCGGCGAGGGACGGCCCGGCACCGGACGCCATGTCGAGCAGCTCGTATGGCTCTGGCACGGCCCGCTCGACGCCGGCCGCTTCGCCGCAGCCTGGCAGTCGGTCTTCGACTGCGAGACGGTGCTGCGCACCGCGTTCACCGGCGGCGGCGAACCGCTGCTCGTGGTGCACGACCGGGTCACGCCCGAGATCACCCGCCGGGCCATCAGCGACGACGACTGGCACCCCTTCCTCGAGCGGGACCGGCTGCGCGGCTTCGACCTGCACTGCCCCGCACTGCTGCGCCTCACCCTGCTGGAGGCGCAGCGGACCCCGCCCGCCCCCGCCATCGCCCCCACCCGGATCCTGGTCAGCTACCACCGGGCCCTGCTCGACACCTGGAGCGCGCACATCCTGCTGCGCGAGTTCTACCGCGCCTATCTCGCCGGCGGCATCCTGCCCGGCGGTGAGCGCCGCCCCGACCTGCGCGACTACACGGCCTGGGTCGCGGCCCAGAACCCGGAGCCCGCCCGCGGGTTCTGGGCGCGCAGCGCGCCCCCCGACGGTGCGGCCTCACGGCCCGGCCGGCCCGCCGCCACCGGCCTGACCGGCGCCGGCCGCGCCCGGCTCCGCCTGGATCCCGCCGACACCGCCCGCCTCGCCCGCTGGGCCGGCACCTGGGGCACGGCCGAGAGCAGCGTGCTGCAGGCCGTCTGGGCCATGCTGATCTACTGGGCCTCCGGCGCCACCAAAGCGGCCCCCGTCTGTTTCGCGGTGACCGTGTCGGGACGCGGCATACCGCTGGACGGCGCGGCCCGGATACCGGGGCCGCTGCACAACCCGCTCCCCATGACCGTCGAGGTGGACCCGGCGGGCACCGTGCCGCGTCTGCTGCGGCAACTGCGCGACCGCGCCATGGAGATGTCCGCATACGAATGGGTACCCGCCGACTGGATCCGCGCCTGGAGCCACAGCAGCGTGGACGCCGACACCGTCATCGCCTTCGAGGATCCGCCCCATCCGGTGGAAGGCCTGGAGGCCGAACTCGCCGCCCACGGTCTGCGGGCCGAGTTCCCCGGCATCCTGCCCGCCCACTCCGTGCTCCCCGTCGGGCTGCTGGCCCACCACGACAGCGCGGGCGGCCTGGTCCTCACGGAGGTACACGACCGGGCCCAGCTCGGGGAGGAGGCGGCCGGCGCGCTGCTGGCGCACAGTGCCCTGCTGCTGCGTGAACTTCCCCTGTGGGCGGACGAGTCCACCACGGTCGAAGAAGCCCTGCAGTTCCTTGAGGGCAGCACCGTACCCCTCATGGCCGACGCCTTCAGGGACGGCCAGGACACCCCCTTGGTCACCCTGCGCGCGGCGCGCCAGGACCAGGCGGGGACGATCTGCCTGATACCGCCGCCGGGCGCCCCCCTGACCTGCTACGACCTGCTGGCCCACGCCTATCCGGGCCCCCAGGAACTGCTGGTGCTCCCCGCCGAAGCCGACCCTGACGGCGCACAGCCCGCCCTCACCGCGCTCGGCAGGGACCAATCCCTGCTGCTCGGCGGATTCTCCGGAGCCGGCGCCCGCGCCTGTGACATCGCCCGGCGCATCGCGGCGGACGGCGGCCGCCCGCCGCGGGTGGTACTCGCCGGTGCGACGGCAGACGAGTGGGAGCGGGCCCGCGATCTGGCCGGAGCCCTGAAGGCCGCCACCGAAGGGGCCATCTGACGCCGACGGCGCGAGGGGCACCCCGGGGGGCGGCCCCGCAGCCGCGTGCCCGACGGCCGCGGCTGCGGGGCAGCCGCACCCCGGGGTGCGCCCGGTGCCCGCCGGGGCGCTGCCTGCCCGCCGTTTTCCCCACCGCTCCTCAAGCGTTTTCCCCACCGCTTTTCGAGCGTTTTTCGTGTGACGTTGTGCAGGGTGGCTGATGCACGGGCGGCCCCCGCCCGGTTGCCGGACTCGTCCGCAGGAGCTCTGAGCCGTCGGGAGCCTCATGCACGCGCCGGCGTCACGGCCGGCGGCCGTACAAGCCCGGCCGCCACCCCACGTGAGCCGGCCGGACAGGAGGATCGGATGTACGACACCGAAGAAGAGGGCAGCAGGATGCCCAACGAGCGGATGGATCTTTCCCTGCCGCACGTCCCGCCGCTCCGGCTTGCCGGAATCGACGAAGACGACACCTTGGAGCCCCACGTCGTGCGCGGTATCGACTGATTGCCAGGACGGCCCGGGCGGCGAGGCGAGTCGCTGCGGCCCGGGCATCCTCGACCGAGGTGCGAGTGGACCTTGACAGCCTGCGAAGACAGCCGCGAGCGAAGGTGCAGGGAGCGGTCATGAAACGGTTGTTGCGTCGCGGCCGGCAGGCGATGGCGGACCATTGCCTGCGCCCGCTGTGGCGGTCCCTGGTGACCTTCGGGGCCATCCACGCCGGCCCCGAGGCGTATCACGCGGCGGGCGGCCCCTCTTCGGCCTCGTGCACTCAGGATCCCTTCGCACACGCCCGGCAAGGCCCGCCGCCCGCCCACCCCGAGCGATTGCGCGCGGACCTGCCGCTCTCTGAGACGGAGCGGCAGCTCGCCCGTGAGCTGTGGCCGGCGTACCACGCCGGACGGCGTGTTTTTGACGGCAGCTGACCACCGGCCGGGCCGGCCGGTCAGACGGTGGTGATGACCTCGTCGATGTCCAGCCGCGGGGAGCGCGGCAACCAGGCGTCCGGGCCCGGCTTGCCGATGTTGACGATCATCAGCGGGCCGTGGTCGTCGTCCAGGAAGTCCTTCTGGACGCCGGCGAAGTCGAAACCGGTCATCGGGCCGGCGGCCAGGCCGGCGGAGCGGACGCCCATGATGAAGTACGCGGCCTGCAGGGCGCCGTTGACCAGGGCGGACCGCTCGCGGACCGGGCGCTCGGCGTAGAGCATGTCCTTGACCTGCGGCAAGTGTGGGAGCAGCTTGGGCAGTTCCTCGTGGAACTCGTTGTCCACGGAGAGGATCGCGACCAGCGGGGCAGTGGCGGTCTTCGCGCGGTTGGCCCTGGCCATGTGCTGCACCAGGCGGCCGCGGGCCTCGGCGGAGCGGACCAGGGCGATGCGCAGCGGGGCCTGGTTGAAGGCGGTCGGGCCGTACTTGACCAAGTCGTAGATCGCCTGGACCTGCTGCTCGGTCACCGGCTCGTCGGTGAACGTGTTGGCGGTTCTGGCCTCCCGGAACAGGAGGTTCTGGGCGGTGGTGCCAAGGACAAGCGACATGGCTGCAACCTTTGTGTCAGGGGCGGTGGACCAGCGTGCGGGCACTGCGCGGAGCATGCCTGTGTCTCCCGGGAACCCCCGGTCGTGCGTGATCGCTCTCACCGTGCGGCCCCGGTCGCTGAACGCGCCGGCCGGATTGCGAACGTGCCGGGGCCGGCGGCGGCCGGCGCACGGGACGCGGCACGGCGAACCGTCCGATCCCGGCGAGCGCGGACGCCGGCGGGCAGGCGAGCTGTCCGAGCAGCATCCCGGGCGCAGCGACCAGCAGGTGCGGGGCGGACACGGCGGTGCAGGTCGTGACATGGCGGCCGCTGCGCAAGGCGTGACCCCTTCGGCCGCCCGGGCCACGGGGCGGCCTTGCTCGTCTGCGCGCGGGGAGCTGCTGGTCACCGCCGCGGCCCGTCAGGTGATGTCGTCGTGGCCGTTCAGCCGCCGCTCCTGGTCCGGGCCGGCCTGCGCGGTGACGTGCGGTGCCGCGTACACCAGCTCGGCCGCGTCCACGTCCTGCGGGCAGAGGCCGAGGGGGGACGCTTCGTCGTCGCCGAGGCCGGCGTCGGGGTCGTTGCGGGCGCGGCGTCTGTCGTTGAGCAGGCAGATGACCAGCGCGATGACGCACAGGAGCGCGATCGGGGCGGCCAGCGACAGCATGGTCAGCGGGTCACCGGTCGGCGTGGCGAACGCGGAGAACAGGGCGATGCCCATGAGCATGCCGCGCCACCAGCCGGCCAGCCGCTTCCCGGTCAGCACTTTGGTGATGTTGAGCAGCACGAGCAGCAGCGGCAGCTCGAAGGCGAGCCCGAAGACGATCACCATGCGGGTGACCAGGTCGAGGTAGTCGTCGACCGGGAGCAGATTCTCGGTGTCCTGGGGGGTGAAGCCCAAAAGGACGGTCGCGGTCTGCGGAAGAATCACGTAGGCGAGCACGGCACCGCCGAGGAACAGCGGCACACCGGCGCCGACGAAGGCCAGCGCGTACTTCCTCTCACGGGTGTGCAGGCCGGGAGCCATGAAGGCCCACAGCTGGTAGAGCCAGATCGGCGATGCCAGGACCACGCCGGACATGAGCGAGACCTTGAGCGCGATCGAGAAGGGCGCGATGAGCCCGTTGACGGTCATGTCGGCGCACGGCACGCCGCCGTTCGCCTGCCGGCGCGAGCGGTCCGCACAGCCCACGGAGTCCAGGATCGGCCTCAGCAGGAAGTCGATCAGTTCCTTGTAGAAGACAGCGGCGACGACCGTGACGACCAGGACGCCCAGGACCGACTTCAGCAGCCGGTTACGCAGCTCACGCAGGTGCTCCGCGAGGGGCATGCGCCCCTCGGCGTTCTTGTCCTGCTTGCGGGCAGTCTTGAGCACCCCACGTTCCTCCGTCTCGTGCGGCGGCCGTCGGAACGCGGCGTCAGCTGTGGATGGTGTGGCGCGGCTCGGTCACCGCACGGGAGCCCGTCACGTCCCCTGGCGCGGCCTTCAGGGTGCGGGGCGCGGCCTGCCCGGCGGCCTCAGCGGGGTTGTGCGCGGTCGCCGCCGCCTCGTCGTCCTTCTTCATCGCCTTGGCCTCGCTCTTGAGAATGCGAGCGGACTTGCCGAGCGACCGGGCCATTTCCGGGAGCTTCTTCGCGCCGAAAAGCAGCGCGATGAGAGCAACTATCAGAACGATCTCCAGGGGCTTCAGATTGCCTGTCATGTGCCACTTCCTTCTTGCCGAAGCAGGGATCTGTTGCTCATGTGGAGGTACCGGCCAAATGGAGCACGACGAGAGGAGAATATGATGCGAGGAAGGCCGTCGGGTGGCCGTGCAACTGTCTCTTGAGCCGTTTTCCAGGGCCTCTTCACCATTCGACCAGCGCGAAACTCGCCGCCATGCCCCCGCCGAAGCCGGCCAGGAGGATCAGCTCGCCCGGGCGGAAGGCGCCCGCGCGGGCGGCCGCGTCCAGGGTGATCGGGATGGAGGCGGCTCCCGTGTTGCCGTAGTGGGTCAGCGTGCGGTGCATGGTGGCGCGGGGCATGGCCAGGTCCGTGAGGACTTCGTCGAGCATGACGCCGTTGGCCTGGTGCGGGATGACGTGGCTGATGTCGGCGGGCTCGACACCGGCCTCGTGGAGGAATCCCTTGACCAGCTGCGGCAGCTGCTCCACGACGAAGCGGCGCACCTCCCGCCCGTCCATCGCGAAGTACTGCAGGCCCGCGTCGAGGCCGGCCCGGTCCAGGGGCAGCCGGCTGCCGCCCGCGGGCACCTGGATCAGGCCCGAGAGGTCACCGAACGTGTGCAGCGCGACATGCCGCACGAGCGGGCCCTTCTCGGTCGTGCCCAGGACCATCGCGCCGGCGCCGTCCCCGAACAGCACGACCGTCTTGCGGTCGGCCGGGTTCAGGATGCGCGAGTACACGTCCGCGCCGATGACCAGCGCATAGCCGCCCCGCCGCAGGATCACGCTGCCGACCGCGGAGAGCGCGAACACCGTGCCGGAACACACCGCGTTGACGTCGAACGCCGCGGTGCCGGCCGCGCCGAGGTTTTGCTGGACATAGGCCGCCGTGGGCGGCTGGGGCCGGTCCGGCGTGGACGTGGCGACCGCGATCACGGACAGCTGCTCGGCGGTGATGCCGGCCGACTCCATCGCGGCACGCGCCGCGGCCGTCGCCAGATCCGAGGTGGCCTGCCCGACGGCGGCCCAACGCCGCTGGCGGATCGCGGTCTTACGGGTGATCCAGGCGTCGTCCACCCCGGCCGGCGCACCGACTTCGTCGTTGGAGACGACCCTTGGCGGCACGTAGGCGCCCGTACCGAGAATCCTGACATCGATGGCGCCGACGATCCGGTCCGGCCCGTCGGCACCCGGACCGAGGTTCTTGACATCCCTCATGCGCGTGCCCTCCCCTTAATCCTTAATGGGTCTGTGAACACAGGTGTGAAAGGCCGGCAGGTATGCGGCCATGACTGACCCGTTGCGCGGGCAGCCCGCGAGAAGGCTGCCCACGCAGCGCAACGGGTGCTCAAGGTGCTGCTAGCGCGTCTGGTAGAGGCGCTTGTGGCCGCTGAGCCCGGCCAGCCGGAAGGGCCCGGTGGTCTGTGCCTCGGTGGCGTGGTGGCCGCCGTCGGTCGGGAAGGACCGCGCGTGCAGCGCGCGGTAGCCGGCGTAGTCGACGGGCTTGCGCCGGGCGATCGCCTGGCGGTTCTGCCCGGTGCGCAGGTGCTCGCGGTAGCCGGCGACCACGGTGGCGGCGAAGAACTCGGCGACGCTGCCGGAGCCGTAGCTGAACAAGCCGACGGGCCGGCCGGTCAGGTCGTCTGCCTGGTCGAGCAGCGCGGCGAGGGCGAGGTACACCGACGCGGTGTAGCTGTTGCCGATCACGGTGTTGTAGGCCGTGGTGCGGGCGATGGCGCGCGCGATGTCGTCCTTGTCGGTGTCGTAGCCGCAGTAGTTCAGCAGGTGGCGGTGCGCCTTGTAGGCCATCTTCGTGAACGGCTGGTGGTAGCAGAACGCGGCGAACTCCTCGAGCGTGCGGCCGCCCTGCTCCGCGTAGTCCTTCCAGGTGCCCTCGACGGCCTGCAGATACGCGTTGATGGACTCCTGCCCGTCGACCAGGGCCGCATCCCGGTAGTTGGGCCGCCAGAAGTCCATGACGTCGGCGGTGAACAGGCCGGAGGGGTCCTCGATGCGCACCAGGGCGGGATCCGCGCCGACCAGCATGGCCACCGCCGCCGCGCCCTGGGTGGCCTCACCGGGGCTGTCCAGCTCGTACTTGGAGACGTCGCTGGCGATCACGAGGACCTGCTGCGCGGGATCACGCCGTACCAGGCCGATGGCGAACTGCAGGGCCGCCGTCGCCCCGTAGCAGGCCTGCTTCAGCTCCACGACCCGGGTGGCCGAGGGCAGCTGGAGCAGGGAATGGACGTACACACCGGCCGACTTCGCCTGGTCGATGGAGGACTCGGTGGCGAACACGACCGTGCGGATCCGGTCGCTGCCGTGCCGGGCGATGACGGGCGCGGCCGCCGCCGCCCCCATGGTCACGATGTCCTCGTCGGCGGCCGGAATGCTCATCGACTCCTGGCCGATGCCCACATGGTATTTGCCGATCTCGGTGCCGTTGTAGGCGGCCAGTGCCGTGTGCGGCAGGACGAACTCGGCTGTCGCGAACGACAGATCGTGTATTCCGATGGAGAGGGACATGCCTATGCACCTACCTTTACGGTCGTGTTGTCGCGTTCCAGCGCCACGTGCGCGCGCATGAGTTCACCGGGGTTCGTCTGGGCCGCGAGCAGCGAGAGTTCACCGCACAGCACGGTGGCCGCGGCGATGACGGCGAGCCGGCGCGCGTTCTCGCCGGGCGCACGCTCGGCCCGGCAGCCGAGCCGGGTCAGGTTCGTCTCCACGAAGGCGAGGCCCTTGCCGTTGCCGACGGAGCCCACGATCAGGTTGGGCAGCGTGCAGGAGAAATAGAGGTCGCCGCCGCGGTCCTCGGCCATGACGACGCCCTGCGAGCCTTCGATGATGTTGGCCGCGTCCTGGCCCGTGGCCAGGTAGAACGCGAGCAGCATGTTCGCGTAGTGGGCGTTCGCCGAGCGGATACCGCCGGCGAGCAGGGTGCCGAGCAGGTTCTTGCGGATGTTCAGCTCGACGATCTTCGCGGCCGTCGTGTGCAGGACGCCCTCCACCACCTCCCGCGGCACGAGCAGTTCCGTGACCACGTTCTTGCCGCGGCCGAGGATGCCGTTGATCGCGGTGGCCTTCTTGTCCGTGCAGTAGTTCCCGGAGATCGATCCGTAGGCGATGCCGGGAACGGTCTGCAGCAGGTGCCCCAGCAGCGCGTCGGACGCCAGCGTCGCCATGTTGTGCCCGGAGGCGTCGCCGGTGGAGAACTCGAACCGGATGAACAGCAGGTTGGCCGTGATCTCGTGCCGGATGCCGATCAGCTGGGCGAACCTGCTGCAGCCGCGCACCACCTCGCGCAGCTCGTCGATGCGTGCCTCGATCATCCGCGCGGCGGTGTGCGCGGTCTGCGCGTTACTGGCCTCGACGAGCACCGAACGGGTCATCCGCTCGTCGACGAGGGTGGCGACGATGCCCTGCTCGGCCAGCCTGGACACCTTCGCCCCCCGGCCCACGGAGGGCCACAGCGGCGACTCGTAGGTGGCCAGCGGCACGTGGGTCTCGGTGGTGGCGACGTTCCCGGAAATACGAAGGGGCCCCACCCACTTCATCGGGACCCCGGCTATCGCGTGTGCTTCGGTCATCGTGTGCTTCCCGTCATCTCGGTAAGGGCGTCGATGGAGCTGGAACGCTGGGCGAGCCGCCGTGTGTCGATGCCCCGGTCGGCGCAGAAGTTGCGCAGGGTGCCGTGCAGCAGCAGGTCGCAGCGGGTGAGGTCGGCGGGGGTACGCGCGCCGAGCATGGTCTGCAGTGCCGCGAGCTGGTCGAGCCACCTAGAGATCTGCGCGATCAGCGCAAAGACGTCGTGGTCGAGCAGGGTGCGCAGGAAGCCCCCGGACGAGCCGACGGCAACGGCGCCGAGCGCCAGCGCGCGGGCGACGTCCAGGGGGTGGCGCACCCCCCCGGAGGCCAGGACGGGCAGGCCGGCATCGCTCGCGTCCAGCAGACAGGCGGCGGTGGACTGCCCCCAGCCGTGCAGGAAGGCGTAGTCGGCGAGTTCGCGGCGGCCGTTCTCGATGCGGGCGAAGTCCGTGCCGCCCCGGCCGCTGAGATCCGCCGCGCGCACCCCCAGGTTCGCAAGCCGCAGGACGGTCTGCCGGCTCAGCCCGTTGCCGACCTCCTTGACGATCACGGGGACGTCGACGGACGCCGCGATCTTCTCGATCTGCCCGGGCCAGGACGCGAACGACCGGTCGCCCTCCGGCATGGGCGTTTCCTGGGCGGTGTTGATGTGGATCTGCAGGGCGTTGGCCTGGAGCAGGTCGATGGCGCGCCGCGCGTTGTCGACCGAGCAGGTGGCATTGACGTTCGCCAGGACGAAC
Organism: Streptomyces sp. DG2A-72; assembly: GCF_030499575.1. NCBI lineage: Bacteria > Bacillati > Actinomycetota > Actinomycetes > Kitasatosporales > Streptomycetaceae > Streptomyces > Streptomyces sp. DG2A-72. The sequence continues at coordinate 186,126 of NZ_JASTLC010000003.1, read as the reverse complement.
CCGTGCGGGTTGTGCCGGCGCAGGACCCGGAAGGTGTCCGCGCAGCCGGGGTCCTTGAAGTAGGCGTGCATGGATCCCGACGCGATGGCCAGCCCCGTCTCCCGGGCGGCGGTGGCCAGATCCCGGTTGATGGCACCGGTCTTGACGCTGCCGCCGGTCATCGCGTTGATGTAGAGCGGCGCCTGCCAGGTGATGCCGGCGAAGGTCGTGGCCAGGGACACCTCCGGCCGGTCGATGCCGGCCAGGGCGTGGTGGACGAACGACACCTCGTCGAACTGGTTGTGTCCGGTGTGAGCATGCTGCTGCTCCATGGCGAGCCGGACGTGGTCGTCCTTGCGTGAAGCGCTCATTCCTCGTTCCCTTCCGGGGCGGGACGCATCGGCAGGGGCAGCACCCCGGCCGCGGCCCACCGCCTGTGTACGTGCGCGATGTCGTGCGGGGCGCCCGGGTCCAGCAGGGCGATGCCGCAGTCGCCACCGCCTGCTCCCGAGGGCTTGGCCGCGCCGCCGACGCCCTCGGCGGCGTCGCACAGTGCCGTCAGCTCGCTGGTGAAGATGCCCAGGCCGACCTCGTCGTCGAGGCGGGCCAGCTCGTGGCGGGCCCGGCGGATCTGGTGCAGCAGGCCCTTCCCGTCGCCGGCCTCGAGCGCGCCGATCGCGGCGCGCACCACGTCGGTGGTGGTCTTGATGAACGTGTGGTGCAAGGCGCTGCCCCGCCAGGTTTGCCGGTGCAGCCCGGACACCAGGGACGCGGTGGAGGCCGGGTTTCCGCTCCAGCCGACCTGCAGGCACAGGCCGCTGGGGGGCGGCAGCCGGCGTACCGCGAAACCCGGCCAGGGCGCGCGCAGCGCCTCCTGGACGCCCCGGCGGCGCGCCAGGTCGAGCACCGCGTCCCGGTCGGGTGCCTGGTACGCGATCCAGCCGCCCCAGGTGCCGGCGGCGAGATCACCGCCGGAGCCCTTCGGGTCGAGCCGGGCCGTGGCGAGCATGGCCAGGCGGAACCGGGCCTCGCGCGACAGGCCGAGGCCGCAGTACGCCGCCACGGCCGCGACGCTCGCCACGGTCACCGCGCCGCTCGAGCCCAGGCCGTACTTCCTGCCGCCCTCGTGCAGGGCGCTGCTGACCGAGACGTCCAACGCGGGCACGGGCAGGCCGCGTTCGGCCAGCAGCTCGCCCACGGTCTCGATCGCGGACACCACATGGGCCAGCGCGTCGCGGGCACGCTGCTCGTCCTGTTCGCCGTACACGTCGAGCCGGCCGCCGCGCCATTGCCAGCGCACCCCGCGCGGGCCGAGGTCGGAGGAGATCACGACGCCGGATTGGGCCCGGCCGGACACGGTGACGGTGAGGTAGCGGTCGACCGCCACCAGGATCGCCGGGTTGCCGGGCTCCACCACCGCGTACTCGCCCGCGACGAACAGCTTGCCCGGCGCGCGCCGCACAACCGATCGCCGGCGCGTCATCATCCGCCCTCGTTCAGCAGGCGGGCACCGGGCCCCGGCCCGGCGATGTGCACCGAGCCGCCCGCGGCGGCGGTGCGCACCACCGCGGCCACCTTGTCCGCATCCGCGCGCCGGCACAGCACCTTGACGTTCGGCCCGGCGTCCATCGTCGCGTAGGCCGCGACGCCGTCGGCCCTGAGCTGCAGCACGCTGTCCAGCACGGTGAGCGTGGCCGGCGACAGGTAGCGCACCGCCGGGCGCGCCGCCAGCATGGTCGCGTGCATACCGAGCGCGTTGCGCTCCGCGATCTCCCCGACCGCCTCCAGGTCGCCGCGGCTGAGCGCCGCCCGCATGTCGGCCAGGTCGCCGGTGCTGGAGTGGGCCCACGGCTCGTACAGCGGGGAGGTGTCGACGGTCCGGCGCATCGCCTCACGGCTGGAGATGGCCTTGGGCCCGGCGTTGACCACCGCGATGACCAGCGCCGGGTCGAGGCCGGCGGTGCGCACCGGTGCGGCGTACGAGCTCACGTCCGCCTCCGTGGCCGTGCCGGTGCGCGTCCCGGCGTGCCAGACGGCGAAGCCGCCGAAGAGCGACCGCGATGCCGACCCGGACCCGCGCCGGGCCAGGCGCGACAGCGCGGTGGCGTCGAGAGTGAGCCCGTACGCGGCGGCGGCGGCGACGGCGAGAGCGGCGAACCCGCTGGCGGAGGACGCGAGCCCGGCCCCGGTGGGGACGGTGTTCTCGGTGTCGACGACGGCCCGCTGCCCCGCCCCGGCCCGCTGCCGCACCAGGTCCAGGAACGCGACGATGCGGCGCTCGGCCTCACCCGTCGCGGGCAGGCCGCCCAGCGTGACCGCGTCCTGCTCCGCCTCGGGGGCGAGCCGGACGCGGGTGGTCGTCGGGAAGATGTCCAACGTCATCGACAGGCTGTCGGTCCGGGGCAGGAACAGCTGCTCGTCCCGCTTGCCCCAGTACTTGATCAGCGCGATGTTCGGGTGCGCGACGGCCGTGGCCTCGCCCGCGCCGTGTGTGTCCTGCCCTGCCGCCGGCGTGGCCGGCTGTTCAGCGCGCATGGCCGGCGAGCCTCCTCAGCGGCACGACCCACGTCTGGACGGCGCCGGCTTCGTGCAGCTGCCGGGCGACCTGCCTGGCCCGCTCCGGCTGGGTCAGGGCCAGGACGCAGCCGCCCAGCCCACCCCCGGTGATCTTGGCGCCGAGGCTGCCTGCCGTGAGCGCGGCCTGGACCATCGCGTCGATCCGGCCGGTACTGAGGCCGGCCGCACGCAGCAGTTCGTGGTAGCCGGTCAGCCGCAGGCCCAGTTCGGCCGCCTCGCCCGCGGCGAGAGCCTGCTCGGCCTCGCAGACGAGCTGCGCGGCGCGGCGCACAAACCGCTCCTGCGCTCCTGCCCGGCGCTCGAATCCCGCACGCAGCAGCTCGACCGCTTCCTTGGTGCTGCCCGCGGTGCCGCTGTCGGCGATGATGAACAGGCCGTCGCAGCCGATGCTCAACTCCCGGGCCCTGCCCGCCTGGAACCGCAGGGGGGCCGATGCGCCGACGGTCATGGCATCGACGCCGCTGGCCCGGCCGTGCGTCACGTTCTCGGCCGTCTGCACCAGGTCGAACGCCGCGCTCTGCGTCATGTCGCGGCCGAAGAGATCGGCCAGGGCCAGGACGATCGCCCGCGAGTTCGCGGCGCTGGAGCCGAGCCCGCGGCCGGGCGGGATGGCGCCGTCGAGGATCACGTCGAGGTGGGGCCGGCCCGGCACGCCCATGCGTGCGGTGAAGGCGGCGGCCAGCCGCCGCAGCCCGTCGGAGGCCTGCGTCACCACCGCCCTCGAGGCGGAGCCGGTCATGGTGAAGGACAACTCGCCCTGGGTGTCAAAGGCGTTGGAAGACCATCCGGCGCTCGCCGTGGCCGTCAGCTGCGGAACCGGCAGAGCGAGCGCCGCGCTCCCGTACACGACCGCGTGCTCACCCAGCAGGACGGCCTTGGCGTGGGCGCGGCCGATGCCGACGGAGCGAGCCCGATGGTTTTCCGAAACCCCCTCCACTGAGGTCGGTAGAGTCAACGCACTCAGCTCCCCTTGTTGTTTCTGCATTGAGATCGCATCGTCCAGATTTCTCGGAAGGAATGCGGCGGGGCGTCATTCCTTGCATCAGGCGTTGCAGGGATCAGCACACTCACCGAGCCGCACGCGGCGGCAACCACGGCGCGCAGCACGGAGCTCGGTGAGGTGAGGAGGCATCGACGGCTTTGTGAAAGAAAGCCGGTGCCGTACGCTCAGGGATCCGGTCCGGCTGGTGCTCACGCGCGGACACGTCACCCAATCCACTGCCCCGTAACAGTTTTCGGGCAGGGGGGACGTGCGTTGATAGTGACACGGGGCCGCCCGCGCGCCAAGACCGCCAGAAAGTGATGTGGGTCACTTCGGGCGGGATAGGCTCGCATGCGGGGGTTTCGCCGCGCCGAAACGGGCAGGCCGAAAGGCCTGCCGGGTCGACCGGTGCCGCCTCGTGGGGGATCGCCGAAAAGAAGTCACTGCCCCGGCGGTGCTTTCGCCGGTGCCGGCTCCGGTCCATGCCCGGACCTCTTTCGTGGAGATCGAGACCGCGGAAAGCGGGTGCGCTTTTGGCGGTTGCTGAATTCTGGCGGCAGGAATGCGCGGCTGCCCGGCCCGGTGGCGTCAGGGCCGGGGGTGTTTTAGTGCTGAGCCGTCACCGGGCGGCGCGGCGGGCAGGGGCGGCGCCGCATGGCGATCTCCGTGAGCTCGTCGATGTCGAACTCCGAGGGGCAGTTCGGTGCGCCGTAGCGAGTGATCTTCCCGCGGCTCACCCACTTCCGGATGGTCGCTTCGGACACCCCCACGGCGAGCGCGGCCACATTCGTGGGAACGAGCCGGTGGCGCGGCGGTTTCATCATGCGTCGACACCCTTTCGCTGCTGCTCCATGAGCCGCCTCAGATTCAGCCATTCGTGCATTTCCCATGAATGCCCGGCGGAGCACTCTATGCTTCTGCTCCGCGCAGTCCCGCCGCTCTTCGGGAAGGCGCTTATCGTCCCGCCGCAGTTGTCCATCACACACTTCCGGATCAGTGTGCCGAGATCGCCGGGGTCGGGGTCCATCGCACTGCGCAATTCAGCGACGAGGCCCTCGATCTCGTCTGCGAAGTCGGCCGCGGGAGGCTGGGACGCCAGCCACTGAAGGTGCCGTGCCAGAAACCGGGCCAGCTGCGGCACGGAACGCTCCGGTGCGGCGGCCGAGAGCTTTTCGGCGACCATTTCCGACCAGGACTCGAGCGTGGCGAGGATGTTGTACCGGGCGTCGAGCACCGAGATGTTCAAGTGATCCCGCCTGCGGCTGCCCGACACTTTCGTGGGGTTGATCCGCCGGGATGTCGGCGAAACCTGGTGCAGGCACTCCTGGTGGAGCCCGGGAATGGTGCGCAGATTGCGTTCCGTCTGGCTGATGCACGGGGCGCAGAGGATGTACCCGGTGGCGGCGCTGCTTTCATGGGTGTGTTTTCTGAGGCACGGGTGAACCATTGAATCTCCTTCAGGGGGCGGCTCGCCCTCCGTTTTCCGCCCTGCCGGAACGGCTGTCGGCAATTCCGGCGTGTGTCTGTTCCGCATGCGCAGTCGATCGCGGCAGCAGGGGAACTCAAGGTCCCTTTCCAGGTCCCGATCGCGTCGGCGTGATGGTGGCCCGAGGAAGGTCCGGTGACGCTTTTCGACGAACGTACGGACCCGTGCTGGAGTCCCGATACAGCCCCGTTCGCGGCCCGGCGGAGGTGGTTTCGCGGCCGGCCCGAGTGCGCCGCCCGCCCTCCTCAAGCCGGGTTCCATCCAGGTCCGAGCCCTGGTTGAGCGCCTGCCTCCACCGTGGCGGAGGAAGGAGGCACTGTGGACGGTACGCATGGAGGCGAACGCGCAGTCAGCGTCGGACGCACCTCAGGGCCGCCCGTGACGGCGGCCGTTCAGTATGCCCTGGAAGATCCGGTATCGGCGCACTTGGAGGTCTGCCTCGTCGGCGCGGGACCGCGGGGCCTTTCCGTACTGGAACGGCTCTGCGCGCAGGAACGCAAGTCGCCCCGCTGGGACACCGTCACCGTGCATGTCGTCGACCCGGATCCGCCGGGTTCGGGACGGGTGTGGCGCCCTACGCAGTCCCGGCACCTGCTGATGAACACCGTGTCCTGCCAGGTCACGGTCTACACCGACGCCAGCGTCCGCATCGACGGCCCGCTGGACGAGGGGCCGAGCCTGTACGAGTGGGCCAAGGCCCTGGTCTCGAACACCCTCGAGGCCGCCCCGCAGGCCGGCTACGACGACGGCGTCCTGGCCGAGGCGCGCCGTCTGGGCCCTGACACCTACCCCACCCGCGCCCTCTACGGCTGCTATCTGACGTGGGCGTTCCAGCAGGTCGTCGCGAACGCCGCCGCGCACGTGACGGTGCGCACGCACCCGGTGCGCGCCGTCGCCCTCGAGGACGACGCCGCCGGCGCCGGGGCCGGGCAGGCGGGGCCGCAGACCGTCGTACTCGAGGACGGCACCCGGCTGGCCGGCCTGTCCGCGGTCGTCCTCGCCCAAGGACACGTGCCGGTCCAGCCCTCGGCCACCGAGCGGGAGCTGGCCCAGTACGCCGAAGCGAGCGGGCTGACCTACCTGGCCCCGTCCAACCCGGCCGACGCGGACCTGTCGGGCATCCGGCCCGGCGAACCTGTGCTGCTGCGCGGACTGGGGCTCAACTTCTTCGACTACCTGGCCCTGTTCACCCACGGCCGGGGCGGCGTCTTCACCCGCAGGGGCGGCCGGCTGGTCTACCGGCCCTCGGGCCGCGAACCGCGCCTGTACGCGGGTTCGCGGCGCGGTGTGCCCTACCAGGCGCGCGGCGAGAACGAGAAGGGCGCCCACGGCCGCTACTACCCGCGGCTGCTGACCGCCGACTACATCGCGGGCCTGCGCGCCCGGACCCCCGCCCGCGCAGCCATCGACTTCGCCGCCGACCTGTGGCCGCTCATCTCCAAGGAGGTGTGCGGTGTCTACTACGCGGCCCTGCTCGCGGCACGCGGCGAACTGCCCGACCTCATCGAGGACTTCATCGAGGACTACCTGGAGGCCGAACCGGGCCGGGAGGAGGACGCGCTCCTGGACGCGGCCGGGATCGAGGCCGCCGACCGCTGGGACTGGCAGCGGGTCGCGCGCCCCTACGGCAGCCGCGTCTTTCGCGACCAGGGCGCCTTCCGCAGCTGGCTGCGCGGTCATCTCGACGACGATGTCCGCCTGGCCCGCCAGGGCAACGTCAGCGGACCGGTCAAGGCCGCCCTCGACGTCCTGCGGGACCTGCGCAACGAGCTACGGCTCGCCATCGACCACGCCGGCCTGACCGCCGCCTCCCACCGCGACGACCTCGACGGCTGGTACACACCCCTCAACGCCTATCTGTCCATCGGCCCCCCGGCCTCCCGCATCGAGGAGATGGCCGCGCTCATGGACGCCGGCATCCTCGACGTGACCGGCCCCGGCCTGCGCGTCACCACCGACGCGCACGACCCGCTCGGCCCCTGCTTCACCGCTACGTCGAGCGAGATACCGGACGTGGCCGTGCGGGCCACGGTCCTCATCGAGGCCCGCCTGCCCGAGATCGACCTGCGGCGCACCGCGGACCCGCTGATGAGCGAGCTGCTGCGCACCGGGCAGTGCCGTCCGTACCGCATTCCCGGCGCCGCGGGCGGCACGGACTACGAGACCGGTGGCCTCGCCGTGTCCGAGCGGCCCTACCACCTGATCGACGCCCGGGGCGTACCGCATCCGCGGCGCTTCGCCTACGGGGTGCCCACCGAGTCCGTGCACTGGGTGACCGCCGCGGGCATCCGGCCCGGCGTCGGCTCGGTCACCCTCGAGGACTCCGACGCCATCGCCGCGGCGGTCCTCGCCGTGGACGAACTGCCTGCTCTGTGCGGGCAGCTGGACACGTTTCCGAGGGACCGCACAGCTTTTGCCGCGGTCCCGGCCCCGAGCGCGAAGGCAGGCGCATGAGCGTGGTGCACGCATCCGGGCAGGCCACAACCCTGTCCGCCCACCTGGACGCCGGGCTGCTCTCACCGGTGAGGGCGGGCACCCCCGTCGAGGCGGCCGTGGGCGACAGCGCCTGGCTGCAGGCGATGCTCGACGCGGAGGCGGCCCTGGCCCGCGCCCAGGCCCGCTGCGGCACGGTGCCCGCCCACGCGGCCCGGGTCATCACGGCCGCCGCCCGCGCCGAGCTGCTGGACGTACGCGAACTGGCGCTGGCCGCGCGGGAGACCGCGAACCCGGTCGTGGGCCTGGTCAAGGCGCTGACCGCGGTGGTCGCCGAGCGGTCCCCGCAGGCCGCCGAGTATGTGCACCGCGGCTCGACCAGCCAGGACGTCTTCGACACCGGCGCGATGCTGGTGGCCGCGCGTGCGCTGCGTCTGATCGTCGCGGATCTGCGGACCGTGGCCGCCGCGCTGGCCGGCCTCGCGGCCGCGCACCGGGACACCGTGATGGCGGGCCGCACCCTGGCCCTGCACGCCGTGCCCACCACCTTCGGCCTCAAGGCGGCCGGGTGGCACCGGCTGGTCCTGGACGCCGTCGAGCGCCTCGAACGCATCGCCCACGGCGGGCTTCCGGTGGCGCTCGGCGGCGCGGCCGGAACCCTGGCCGGCTATCTGCAGTACGCAGGACCGGGCGCGGACCCCGCGGCCGTGCTCGACGACCTGGGCGCCGCCTTCGCCGACGAGACGGGCCTGGCCGCCCCCGTCCTGCCCTGGCACGCCCTGCGCACCCCCGTCGCCGACCTGGGGGCCGCACTCGCGCACACGGCCGGGGCCCTGGGCAAGATCGCCGCCGATGTGCTGGTGCTCACCCGTACCGAGGTCGGTGAAGTGGCCGAGCCCCAGGTCGCCGGACGGGGGGCCTCGTCGGCGATGCCGCACAAGCGCAACCCCGTGCTCGCGACCCTGATCCGCTCAGCCGGCCTGCAAGTACCCGCCCTGGCCACCGTACTGATGCAGTGTCTGCCCACCGAGGACGAGCGCTCGGCCGGGATGTGGCACGCGGAGTGGCAGCCGCTGCGCGAGGCCCTGCGGCTGACCGGCGGCGCCGCGCACACGGCCGTCGAACTCGCCCGGGGGCTCACCGTCCACCCGCAGCGGATGCGCGCCAACCTTGCGGCGACCGGCGGGCAGCTCGTCTCCGAGCGCATCTCGGCCGTCCTGGCGCCGCGCCTGGGCAAGACGGCCGCCAAGGAACTGCTCACCCAGGCCTCGGTGCTCGCCTCCCGCACCGGCCTGCCGCTGGCCGACGTCCTGGCCGGCCTCCCGCAGCTGGCCGGGGTGCTGAGCCGCGAGGAGGCGGCCGCCCTGCTCGACCCGGCCGGTTACACGGGTGCGGCCGGCGCGCTGGTGGACCGGGCGCTGGGTGCACCGGGCAGGGCTGGCCCTGCGGGGTCCTGACCGCGGCGGCTTGCTTGATCCGGCTGGTTATACGGGTGCGGCCGGCGCGCTGGTGGACGGGGCGCTGGGTGCACCGGGCAGGGCTGGCCCTGCGGCGTCCTGACCGCGGCGGCCGGCGCGCAGGACGTTCGGCGCCGTGGGAACCGGCCGCCGCCGCGGTGCGCGTCGTCTCGCTCTCCACGGGCGGGCACCTGCGGGCTCGTGCGCCCAGGCGCGGGCCGTGGCGCGCCGACCGCGGCGGCCGGTGCCACGGCGGCCGGTGCCACGGCGGCCGGTGCCATGGCGGCCGGCGTCGTCGGCACCGGCCGGCCCGGTGCGTGCCGGACCCGCGGCACGCACCGGGCATCCGCGGGCCCGTCCGCGCTGGTCCGGCCGCTGCCGGCCGCCCGCCCGCCCGGCCCCCGCGCTCGAGTCCTCCTCGCGGCTGCCTCGAAGGCCGCTCGAGGCAGCGCCGAAGCCGGCCGCGCGGGCGGCCACGCGCCGCATGATGCAACCACAACACACAGGGGAGGCGGCCGAGTTGAATCTGGACGCACGTGTGGTCGACGGGGGCGGCGGCCACGGCCACGCCGTGGTGATCGGCTCGAGCCTCGCCGGGCTCACCGCGGCGCGGGCCCTGGCCAACTTCATGGACCGGGTCACCGTGATCGAGCGCGACTGGCTGCCCCGCGGACCCGGCCGACGCCGCGGCGTACCTCAGGCACGGCACACCCACGGCCTCATGACCGCCGCCCACCAGGGCCTGGAGGAACTGTTCCCCGGCATCCGCCGGGACCTCACCCGCGCCGGAGCCGTCCACGTCCGCATCCCGAAGGACATGCTGCTGCTCGGCCCGGCCGGCTGGCTGCCCCGCTTCGATGCGGGCCTGTCGATGTACAGCGCCGGCCGCGACCTCATCGACGCGGCGATACGGGAGAGGCTGCGCGCCGACCCCAAGGTGGCCTTCCTGCCGCAGCACGAGGTCGTCGCCCTGCAGCCCGGCCGCCAGGACACCGTCACCGGCGTCTGGGCACGCGGCCGGGACCGCACGGCACCCGGCGGCTGGACGCCCCGGCGCCTGCTGCCGGCCGAGTTCGTGGTGGACGCCTCCGGACGGGGCTCCCGCGCCCCGCACTGGCTCGCCGAGCTCGGCTACGACCCGCCCGCCGAATCCGTGGCCGGCGCCAGGACCGCGTACGCCACCACCCTGTTCGCGCCGCCCGTCGGCCATGTCGCCGACTTCACGAGCCTGCTGCTCATGGCCGCGCCCGGCGATCCGCGCCAGGGCATGCTCCACCCCGTCGAAGGCGGCCGCTGGTCGGTGTCGCTGAGCACCGGCGACGGCACACCGCCGCCCGCCGACCACGCGGCACTGGTGCGCGCCGCCGGCGCCCTGCGCCACCCGCTGCTGCGCGACCTCATCGAGACGGCCACCCCGCTCGGCCCTGTCTACGGCTGCCGCACCGAGCAGCGCTGGCGCCACTACGAGAAGCTGCGCCGCTGGCCCGACCAGTTCCTTGTGGTCGGCGACGCCCTCGCCACCCTCGACCCGGCCCACGGCCACGGCATGACCCTCGCTGTGCAGGGCGCTCTCGTCCTCGACCACCTGCTCGCCGCGCACGGCACCGCGGTCGGCATCAGCCACCGCCTGCGCCGGGCCCTGGCCCACCGCCTGGCCCCCGCCTGGCAGTCGAGCACCCGCACCCTGCGCCCGGCGGGCACCGGCCAGGACCCGCGAGCCGGGCTGCGCGCCCGGCTCGGCAGGCGCTACGCGTCCCGGCTCGCCGCCGCCGCGACCACCGACCAGGACGCGGCGGCCCTGCTGCTCCACCTGCACCAGACCCTCGCCCCGCCCGCCGCCCTGCGGCCGCGGGCGCTGCGGGCGGCGCTGCGCCCCGGGCGCGCGACGCCGCCCGCGACGCCGCCCAGCGTCACCCACGGCCCCGAAGCACGCCCACGCCGTCCCGCCACCCCGGCCACGCCCGCCCCCGGCACCGGGCGGCGGCCGGCAGCGACCGCGAGCACGCCGCGCGTACGCCGCTTTTGAGCCGTCTGGCGCGTCGACGCCGTCGCGGGCCGCAAAGGCACCGCCATACGCTCGGCGCATGGCAGCAGAAGTGAAGCAACTACCCGGCAGACAAGCTCACTTGAGCGGCCGCCGGCGATCGCCGACCACCCAGCAGGCGGCAAATCCGGGCCCGTTGCACGCCCACAGGGCCGGCGGGAACCCGCACGTCCCACAACCCGCTCAAGAAGCACTTGAGTTGCCACTTGAGTATGACTTGAGCGCGGTTGTTCGGCCCGGTCACCCGTGGATAGCGTTTCACCCGCTCCAGGGCACGGGCCCGCTGACGCCGCGCAGGCCGCCCCCACCACCGACCGTTCCGGCCGGACGGGGTGTGCCTGTGACGGCCGAGCGGCGGGGGGAGGGCGCGCGGGTATGAGCACGACCGAAAGGGCGCCGCACACGGGGCGCACCACACCGCCGGCAGGCGAGCGCATCGCCGACTGGACGGACTCGCGGCTCGGGATCTACAACTTCCGGTTCCTGATCCGCAAGGTCTTTCCCGACCACTGGTCGTTCATGTTCGGGGAGATAGCGCTCTACAGCTTCGTCGTCCTGATCCTCACCGGTACCTGGCTCACCATGTTCTTCGACCCGAGCATGACCGAGACCGTCTACCACGGATCACACGAACCGCTGCACGGCATCCCGATGTCCCAGGCCTACGCCTCCACCCTGCGCATCAGCTTCGACGTGCGCGGCGGCCTGTTCATCCGCCAGTTGCACCACTGGTCGGCGCTGGTCATGATCGGTGCGCTGTGCATCCACACGCTGCGGCACTTCCTCACCGGATCGTTCCGCAAGCCGCGCGAGGTCAACTGGCTGATCGGCTTCTCGCTGCTCGTGCTGGTCACCCTGGAGGGTTTCGTCGGGTACTCACTCCCCGACGACCTGCTCTCCGGCACCGGTCTGCGCATCGCCGAAGGCGTCACGCTCGCCATCCCGGTGGTCGGGACCTATCTGACGCTGTTCCTGTTCGGCGGCGAATATCCGGGACACGACATCATTCCCCGGTTCTACAGCTTCCACATCCTGCTGATCCCGGGCATCGTCGTTGCCCTGGTCACCGTCCACCTGATCTACGTCTTCTACCACAAGCACACCCAGTTCCGGGGACCCGGCCGCACCGAGAAGAACGTCGTCGGCCAGCCCCTGATGCCGGTGTACGCGGGCAAGGCCGGCGGGTTCTTCTTCCTCGTGTTCGGCGTGCTCGCGCTGATGGCCGGCATCGCGCAGATCAACCCCGTGTGGAAATACGGCCCCTACCGCGCCGACCAGATCTCCCAGGGCTCCCAGCCCGACTGGTACATGGGCTTCCTCGAGGGCGCCCTGCGGGCCATGCCCGCCTGGGAGTTCGTCATCCCGGGCGGCTACACCGTCAGCATGGGCGTCCTGCTGCCGGCCGTCATCCTGCCCACCGTCATGATGGCGGTGATCGCCTTCTGGCCGTTTCTGGAAGCGTGGGTCACCGGCGACAGACGCGAACACCACCTCCTGGACCGCCCCCGCGACCACCCCACACGCACCGCGTTCGGCTGCGCCTTCGTGGCCTTCTACCTGGTGCTGTTCTTCGGCGGTGCCAACGACGTCCTGGCCGAACGCTTCCATCTGTCCCTGAACGCGATCACCTGGTCGGTACGGATCGGAGTGTTCGTCGTCCCGGCACTGACGTACGTCCTCACTCGGCGGATCTGCCTCGGCCTGCAACGGCGCGACCGCGACAAGCTCCTGCACGGCCGCGAGACCGGAAAGATCATCAGGCTGCCGCACGGCGAGTTCGTCGAGGTCCACGCGCCCCTCGACCGCCCGCAGGCCTACACCCTGCTGTCCAAGGAGGTGCGCGAGGTGGCGCCGGCCCCCGCACCGGAGCACGACGGCGTGGCCAACCCGCAGACCCGCAAGGAGATGCTGCGCCACCGGCTCAGCCGCTGGTTGTACGGCAACCAGATCCCGCAGCCGACACCGCAGGAGATGCAGCACGCCCTGGAACACCTCGCTCACTCGCCGGACGGACACGCCTCGTCCAACGGACACGCCTTGTCCAACGGACACGGCCCGTCGGCAGGCGGGCACCTGGACACCGGCAGGCGGGCCGCCGTCGAGGAGCGGGAGCCGGACCAGGAACCGCACTGACCCGGCAGTACGACGCCAGGGGACCGGGCCGGATACGGCGGCGCGGGTGATCAGGGGACGGTCACCCGCGCCGCGTCGTTTCGCCGCCGGTTGCTCTTACGCACGGCGCGGGATTCCCGTCCGGCTCGGCCGGGGGCCCGACTCCCTTTCCGGCTTTCCGGCGCTCACGCCGGAGGATCCACGGAGACCCGATGAGCCGAACCCCATGGCACCGCAACGGACCCCCGGCCGAGTCCATCACCCGGGCACGCACCGGCCTGACCCAGGATCTGCGCGTCCGCCAGCGCCGCTACATCGTGGCCATGCTGGTGCGCACCGCCTGCGTGGTCCTGATGGCCCTCACCTGGAACCGCTGGCCCGCCGTCGCCGTCTGCGCCCTCGTCGCCGGGGTCGTCATCCCCTACGTCGCCGTGGTGGCCGCCCAGGCCGGGTGGCGCCAGCAGCGCGGCGTCCGGCCCGCGCTGACACCGGCCGACGACGAGCCCCACACCCGCGTCGTCCTCGAACCCACCCTGATCCTGCCCCCGGAACGCAACACGGCGGGCTCATCCGGCACTTGACGCACCGCGTGCGGCACGGCAGAGGCACGAGGGCGCGTGCCGGGCGCCGGGGAGCGGGGCCAGGCCACGGCCCCTTCGAACTGCTTCAGCGTGATTCTTGCGAGGAACCCCGGGCGTTCACACCAGGCAGGAATCACATCCGGAGGGGAGCGGCGCGCAGCACCGCAGCGGCGTCCGGTGCGCAGCGCCCGGCAGATGGATCGCGGAACCGGGGAAGCTTCCGCTCCAATGCGCGGGCCCGCAGGGCCCGGGCAGCGTCGCGGGTGTGAAGCTGGTGGTGCCCTACGCTGCTGCCGGCGCCCCTGCGCCGGGTGCGGGCGCATCGGCAGGAACGAACCGGGTCTCGCAGGCCTGGTTCGCGTGCCGGTCCTGCGGATTCGTTGATCACGCGGACCGATGGGGGCACCGCCCGCTCGAGCGAAGCCGAGAGTGGGGCAGCATCCGCGCCCGTGCGGTCAGTTGCGGCGACGCGGGGCCCGGTCAACGGCCCGTGGCCCGCCACCGCGACGGGCAGTCGCCCGGTGGGTGAGGGTGAGGGCCTCTTCCGGCCGGTCGACCCGGCACCGTGCTGGCACGAGAGCCCCGACTGCACACGGCTGCCACCTCGGCGATCCCTCCGATGCCCGCCGTGGACCGGGCGAGCCGCAAGGATCGGGTCACACAGGAACCGGGCGGCCGGCGCACCCGTGCTCCGGCAGGCGGTGTACGTCGCACACCCGCAGCGGCGGTTGCCCCGGGTTCTCGAGCCGGGAGCGTCCGGTGGACCGGGGGCGCGGCCGTGGCGCGCTCAGTGCTCCGCCTTCTGCGCCATCGGGTTCTGCCAGGGACGGCACACGCCCAGGAAGCAGACGATCGCGGCCACCGCGCTGCCCAGCTGGACCGCGGCCATCGGCACCGCCGTCTGCTTCCCCGCGATCCCGACGAGCGACGAGGCGATCGCTCCCATGAAGAAGCACGACGTGCCGACCAGAGCGGAGGCGGAACCCGCGGCGTGCGGGGTGCGCATCAGCGCGAGCGCGTTGGTGTTGGGCAGGATCAGGCCCAGCGAGGAGATCATGACGAAGAGGCAGGCGGCGATCGCAACCGTACCCGCTTCGCCGAAGGCGCCCTGCGTCACCAGCAGCAGCGCCCCCCCGGCGAGGGCGAGCACCGCCAGTCCGAACCCGAGAGTCTTGTCCAGGCGGACTCGGCCGACGAGGATCTTGCCGTTGATCTGGCCGACGATCATCAGACCGAACGAATTGAGGCCGAAGAGCAGTGAGAAGGTCTGCGGGGACGCCCCGTAGATGTCCTGGATCACGAACGGCGAGGCGGCGATGTAGGAGAACAGCGCTCCGTAGGCGAAGCCGTTCGTCAGCAGGTACCCGGTGAAGATCCGGTCGGCGCACAGCCCCTGCATGATCCACAGGGCCGCGCGCACCCCACCGCTGTGCCGCCTCTCCGGGGGAGGGTCTCCGGCAGCCGGCGCCAGACGAGCAGGGTGAGCGCGATGCCGATCACGGCGAGGACGAGGAAGATGCCGCGCCAGTTGGTGACGTGCAGTACCTGTCCGCCGATGATGGGCGCGACGATCGGAGCGATGCTGGATATCAGCAGCAGCGTGGAGAAGAACCGGGCCATGGCCAGGCCGTCGTAGAGGTCGCGTACGACGGCCCGGGCGATGACGATCCCGGCCGCGCCCGCCAGCCCCTGCAGCAGCCTGAAGCCGATGAGCACCTCGGCGGTGGGCGCGAAGGCGCACATCGTGGCGGCGACGATATAGACGAGCAGCCCGGCCAGCAAAGGCCTGCGCCGTCCCCACCGGTCGCTCATCGGGCCGACCACGAGCTGCCCGAGCGCCATGCCGGTGAGGCACGCGGTGAGGGTCAGCTGGACGGTCGTGGCGGTCGAGCCCAGCGTGCGGGTGACCTCCGGGAGGGCCGGGAGGTACATGTCCATCGACATCGGCGGCACGGCGGCGAGGGCACCGAGGATGAACGTGACGAGGAGACCGGTCCGGCGCAGAGACCGGTCCCCGTCGGCCGTATCGCCTCCCTTCGCCGGGGATGGCACCCCGGGAAATCGCCTGCCTCCGGCGGTGGCTTCCTCGGCTTGCTGGGACATGCGCCCTCCGCGTCCAGTCGTTGCATGGATAGGGCCGATGCTCTCAACAGGGCGCTACAGAATCGGCAGGGCACCGGTGGCGCAGGGGAAATCGACTTGTGCGCCACTTGAACCCAACTCGGCGTGACCCACGTCACTTTGGGGCGGTCTTGGCGCGGAGAGTGCGCCCGTGTCACTATTCCAGCACGCCCTCCCTGCCCAAAAACTGTTCTGGGGCAGTGGATTGAGCATCGTAGCCACCGTTCTGTACTGGTGAGACCGCGTGTGTGCCAGGTGGCGGCACAGGTTCCCTCTCGCATCAAATCCCCACGCGCCGTGGCGCTTTGCGCTGTCCGGCTTGCCTGCGTGCGCAAGCGCCGCCGGCGCTGATCCGGCATGCCCTGTGCCGCGCCTGTTGTCCAAGTGATCGCGGCGGCCGGCAAGTTCTGTGCGGTGCGGCCTGCTCGCGGCCGCCCGCACCCCGCCTTTGCCGTAACGACCTGACGGGAACCGCTTCGGAAGCTGTGCGCGGATTCTTCACGCACAGAAGGCAGACTCTCGAGAAATGAGACCCCAGATATGCCAAGGCTATGCAAGCCCGCGGTGAGCGCGCCGGAACACGTCATCACGATGGAAGAGACTCTGGAGTTCGCCCAGCAAGCTCATGCAGGAAAGCCGCAGCTTCCTCTGGCGCTCCGGCTGATCCGGAACACCGGGGTGCTGAAGCGGCATATCGTGCAGCCCATTGAGCAGACACTGCGCCACCCGGGGCTGACGGAACGCAACCGCATCTACGAGGCCGAGTCCAAGAAGTGGTGCCCCCCGGTCATCGAACAGGCCCTTCAGAACGCCGATGTGGCGGCTCGTGACATCGACGCCATCATCTATGTGTCGTGCACCGGGTTCCTGATGCCGTCGCTGACCGCATGGCTGATCAACAGGATGGGATTCCGCTCCGACACCCGGCAGATACCCATCGCCCAGCTGGGGTGCGCGGCAGGCGGCGCGGCGGTCAACCGCGCCCACGACTTCTGCGTGGCCCACCCGGGAAGCAACGTCCTGATCGTCTCGTGCGAGCTGTGCTCGCTGTGCTATCAGCCCGACGCCGACGACATCGGTTCGCTGCTGTCCGACGGGCTGTTCGGCGACGCGGTCGCGGCCGCGGTGGTGCGCGGCAATGGCGGCGTCGGCATCGAGCTGGAGCGCAACGCCTCCTACCTCATTCCCAACACCGAGGACTGGATCTCCTACTCGGTGCGCGACACCGGCTTCCACTTCCAGCTGGACCGCCGGGTGCCCGGGACGATGGAGCCGCTGGCCCCGGTGCTGCGGGAGTTCGCCAAGGACCACAGCTGGGACGCCGGCAACCTCGACTTCTACATCGTCCACGCCGGCGGTCCGCGGATCCTGGACGACCTCGCCAAGTTCCTCGAGGTCGACCGCAAGGTGTTCCGTCACAGCTGGTCGACCCTGACCGAATACGGCAACATCGCCAGCGCGGTCGTATTCGACGCGGCACGCAGGCTGTTCGAAGAGGACACCCCGGGCCCCGACGCCACCGGTCTGATCGCGGGTTTCGGTCCCGGTATCACCGCCGAGATGGCGCTGGGCCGCTGGAGCGTCGACGCACCGGGCGAATTGGACTGAGCCCTGTATGACTGGTCTTATTCTCCCGCCCGGTCAGGGGCGAAAGCTGATCACCAAGGCGCAGGAAGTGACCTTCAAGGCCACTGAGGCGCACGGCTCCTCCATATCGATCTTCGAGGTGGTCGTGCCGCCCGGGTTCGATGTCGGGGCACATGTCCACAGCGATGCGCAGGAGTTCTTCTACGTCCTTCAGGGAGAGCTGCAGCTCCTGGCCTTCGAGCCGATCAAGCGCACGGAGGAGAACTGGCACGAGTGGGAGTCGCCCGAAGGGGACCGGGTCGTCCGGGCCACCGAGGGTGCCAGCATGTTCGTTCCTCCGGGAACTCCGCACGCGTTCAGGAACGCCTCGGACCAGCCGGCGCGCATGCTGTTCCAGTGCTTCCCCTCACCCATTCACGAGCTCTACTTCGACGAGATCGCGGAGATCTGGTCGGCCGGCGGGCCGCCGGACGCAGAGGCCATCGAGGAGATGCGCCGGCGCTATGACGTCAGTCAGATCACGCCGCTGCGCTTCGACCCGCCCCTTCTTCTCGATTCCCCGTCGGCAACGGAGCGCCAAGCGCAACGGAGATGAGCGACATGGACAAGATTTCCCTGGTGCACGCCAGCCTGGGGGAGCAGGAACTGGCCGCCGTCGCCGAGGTGTTCGCCTCCGGCTGGCCGGCCGGCCAGGGCCCGAAGGGCAAGGCCCTCGAGGCGCGGTTGAAGGAACGTTACGGTGCCGGGGACGCGGTCGCGGTCAGCAACTGCGGCGCCGCCCTGCACCTGGCGATGCTCGCGTTCGGCGTCAAGCCGGGCGACGAAGTGATCGTCGCCGACTACACGTTCCCGGCACCCGCCCATGCGGTGCGGTACGTGGGCGCCACGCCGGTCTTCGCCGACGTACGCGCCGACACCGGCACCGTTGACCCCGAGGCGGTCGCGGATCTGGTCTGTGCGCGCACCGTGGGCATCATCGCCGTCGACACGGTCGGACTGCCCGCGGACTACACGCAGCTGCAGGCGATCGCCGACCGCCACGGACTGTTCCTCGTCGAGGACGCCGCCTGTGCGGTGGGCGCCACCTACCAGGGGCGGGAGGCGGGCGCGCTGGCCGAGGTGGCCTGTCTGTCCTTCCACGGACGCAAGGGAGCCACCAGCGGGGAGGGCGGCGCACTGATCGCCACCGACCCGGCCATCGGGGCGGACGCGCGCCAGCGCTCGTCCTTCGGCATCGGCAGCATCTACGACCAGGCGCAGGTCATCGGCCTGCCGATCCCTCAGTTCACCGAGATCGGCTACAACTTCAAGCTGTCCGACATCGCCGCGGCGATCCTGCAGGTACAGCTCGGCCGGATCGAGGAACTGCTGCAGCGCCGGCGCGCCGTCGCCGCGCGCTACGCCGAACTCTTCGCCGGGGAGGAACTCCTGACGGTGCCGCACGTGCCGGCGGACCGTACCCACGCCTGGCAGTCCTACCTGGTGACGCTGGATCCGGGCGTGGACCGCGCGGCGGTCGCCACCGACCTGCGTGCTCAGGGAATCGGCTGCCTGCACGGCACCTGGGCCAGCCACCTCCAGCCCGCGTTCGGGGCCAAGCAGGTGTGCCCGGTCTCGGCGGATCTCTTCCAGCGCAATCTCGGCATACCCATGCACGCCGAGCTGACCATGGACCAGGTCGAACGGGTCGTGGACGCCGTGCGCACCGCGGTGCGCACCCACGCACGGCCCGTCGGCCGCGCCGCCTAGGCCCCTGCGGCTCAAGGGGCGTGCCGGGGCCGCGTCCGCGCAATGATCCGCCGGACCGGCCCCGGCCCGCCCGCAGCCCGGCCGGGCAGTTGCTGACGAGCCGTCCGTACCCCCCCGCGGGCCGGGCTGCGGCCACCACAAAGCCTTGCCCTCCCTTGCCGTGCATCGAGCACAGTGCGCCGTTGACCTCGTGACGTGCCCCCGAAGGAGACAGTCCCCATGAAGGGCTCCACAGCCTACAAATCGATACAGAAGCGCGGTCTGCACATCGGCCTGCTGCCGGAGATGGCCGCGGCCGTGAACCCGTCGACGCCGATCAGCCTGGACCACGATCTGGACGTCCTGCCCGAGGTGGGACGGCGCCTGACGGTGGCTCAGTACGCCGAGCACGTGGACGACCTGGCGGGCCGCCTGTGGGCGGCCGGTGTCCGGCCCGACGAGCGCGTCGTGCTCTACAAGACCGCCAATGCCGACCACTGGATGCTCGCCGCCGCGGTGTCCCGCATCGGCGCGGTCGTGGTGAACCTGTCGCCGGCCCTGGACGCCGCGACCGTCGCCGTCCTGCTGGAGCGGGTCGGCCGGCCGACCCTGCTCACCGACGCGGCCAAGCTCGACCTCCTCGCCGAGGTGCCGCTGGCGGAGATCACCCAGCGGGTGATCTCCTCCAGCGGCCACCGGCCGGGGGCACTGCCGCTCGCCGAGTTCGCCGGGGCGCCGCGGGTCAGGCCGGTGGTCCGGCCGATCGACGAGGCCGCCGTGATCACCCACACCTCCGGCACCACCGGGATTCCCAAACTCGTGGTGCACACGCCCCGCACGCAGGGCATCCGCCTCGTACCGCAGTGGCGGCTGCTGTCCCTGATGCGGAAGAAAGAGACCGTCGCGATCCACGTGCCCTTCGTGCACTCGCGGATGGTCGCGGCGATGTCCCTGGCCCTGCTCAAGCAGTACCCGGTCCTGCTCATGCGGGAGTCGGATCCCGCCGACGTCGCCGAGCAGCTCATCGAGCACCGGCCGGCCTTCATCGAGGCGCTGCCCAACTCGCTGATGGAGTGGGAGGGGCTGACCGAGGACCCGCGAGCGCCGTTCGGGTCGGTGAAGGTCTTCAGCAGCACCTTCGACGCGATCCACCCCGCGACGATGAGCCGGCTGCTGAAGGCGTCCGACCGGCGCGGGGCCCTGTTCTTCCAGATCTACGGGCAAAGCGAGGTCGGTCCGGCCGTCGGCCGCGCCTACTTCCGCCACTCCGCCCACAAGGCCAACGGGCGCTGCGTCGGCTGGGCCATGCCGCACGGCGCCGCGAAGATCCGCGTGGTGAGCCGGGACGGCACGACGCCGTCCGAGCACAACCCCGGCTTCATCGAGGTCGCCTGGGACGGCATCGCCAAGACCTACTTCGCCGAGCAGGACCGCTACGACACCAACCGCAACGGCCAGTGGTGGCGCACCGGGGACGTCGGCTACCGCACCCGGTTCGGCTGCCTGCACATGCTCGACCGCGAGGTCGACATGATCCCCGGGGTGCGCAGCTCCCTGGAGATCGAGGACGTCGTGCTGGGCAAGCTGAGCGAACTGAGCGAGCTGGTCGTGGTGCAGGGCCCGAACGCCGAGGCGGTCCCGGTGATCTGCACCGTCGACGACAAGCCGCTGGACCGGGGCCGCTGGCGCGCGGCCGTCGCCGATTTCCCCCAGCTGGCCGACCCCGTCCAGATCCCGCAGGCCGAACTGCCCCGGACCGCCACCTTGAAGGTGCAGCGGCTCGCACTGG
Source organism: Streptomyces sp. DG2A-72 (assembly GCF_030499575.1). Lineage (NCBI taxonomy): Bacteria > Bacillati > Actinomycetota > Actinomycetes > Kitasatosporales > Streptomycetaceae > Streptomyces > Streptomyces sp. DG2A-72. Next base: position 165,250 of record NZ_JASTLC010000003.1, on the reverse strand, counting down.
CCCGCCGGCTCGATGAGCAGCGGGAGCAGCGGGCGTGACCCGTGATCCGGCCGACTGCCTGTTCAAGGCGGCGTAGGCGATCACCAAGGACGCCACCGGATTCTGCTGCCGGGCCGGCCCTGGAGAGCGCCGGTGTGCCGCTGATCGGTTCCAAGGCCGGCCATCCGGCCCGGCCGCTGCTGACATGGGGGAGGGCCCGGTGGGACGACGGTGTGAAAAGGGCGCGGAACCGCACCCGCGCGGGTGCGCACCCGCGCGGCCCGTGCACCGGCCACGCCGGTCGCGGCGGCGGCGCGGACACGGCGGAGCCGGCCGGCCGGTCCGCCACTGCCGGCTCGCTGCCGGTTGTCCCTCACGCCACTGAAGCCGACGTGCTCCAGGCCGGGTTGCAGAGCCCGGGGCCTGCCCGGCCGGCCCGTCCTGCCCGGCCGCCGTCACTCATGCGCCGCACCCCGCACCCCGCCTCACGTGCTCATTCCTCCTGCCCAAGGAGATACTCAGTGACCGAGGTGACCTCCCGGCCCGGCACCGGTCAGGAGCCGGCTGCCTGCGTGCGCAGCCTCACTGATGACCTGCTGCAGCGGGTGGAGCAGCGGCTGAGCTCGTTTCTCTCGGCCGAGCGCGCCCGCTACGCCGAGGTGGACGAACGGGCGGTCGTCGCGGTCGACGCGCTGTCCGATCTGGTCGCCGCGGGCGGCAAGCGGATCAGACCCGCCTTCTGCATCACCGGCCATCTCGCCGCCGGCGGTGATCCGGGCGACCCCGGAATCGTGGCGGCGGCCGCCGGCCTGGAGATGCTGCACGTCTCCGCCCTCATCCACGACGACGTCCTGGACGACTCCGGCCGGCGGCGCGGAAAACCGACCGTGCACACGGTCTTCTCCACGCGGCACCAAACCCGGGGCTGGCAGGGCGAGTCACGCCGGTTCGGCGAGGGCGTGGCCATCCTCGTCGGCGACCTCGCGCTCGTCTACTCGGACGAGCTGGTGTCCCAGGCGCCGCCGGCACTGCTCGCGGAGTGGCACCGACTGCGCTCCGACGTGACCATCGGCCAGTACCTGGACATCGCCGCAGCCGCCGAGTTCTCGGTCGATCCCCGGCTCTCCCGGCTGATCGCCCTGATCAAGACCGGCCGTTACACCATTCACCGGCCGCTGGTCATGGGGGCGAGCGCGGCGGGCCGGCCCGATCTCGCTGCCGCCTTCACCGCGTACGGCGAGGCGGTGGGCGAAGCATTCCAGCTCCGTGACGACCTGCTGGACGCCTTCGGAGACGCCGCGCAGACCGGCAAGCCCGCCGGCCTCGACTTCAGCCGGCACAAGATGACGCTGCTGCTGGGGTGGGCCATGCAGCGGGACGAGCGCATCCGCTGCCTGATCACGCAAGCGGGACACACCCCCGACGAGGTGCGCCGCCGCCTGCTGGACACCGGTGTTCCCGAGAACGTCGAGAAGCACATCGCCGGCCTCGTCGAGCGGGGCTGCGAGGCCATCGCCGACGCGCCCGTCGCCCCGGCGTGGCGGAACGAACTGACAGACATGGCCGTGCGCGGCGCCTACCGGAACAAATGAGCCTGCACCAGACGCCGAGATCGACGCTTGGAGGAAGAATGTCGGGAACCGCTCAACTGGCAGATCTCTATGCGGACGTCGAAGAATCGGCCGGACTCCTCGACGTGACGTGCTCGCGTGACAAGATCTGGCCCGTCCTGACCGCGTACGAGGACGTACTCCCGCAGGCTCTGATTGCTTTCCGGGTGGCGACCAACAAGCGCCATGAAGGAGAGTTCGACTGCCGTTTCACGGTTCCCGCGCACGTCGATCCGTATGCTCGCGCCCGGTCGGGCGGCCTCATCACCGAGACCGGGCACCCCGTGGAGCTGCTGGTCTCGGACATCGAGCAGCGATGCCCCGTCGACCTCTATGGCGTTGATTTCGGGGTCGTGGGTGGATTCAGGAAAATCTGGGTGTACTTCCCGGAGAGCGGGTATCAGAGCCTTCCGAAGCTCTGCGGCATTCCGTCGATGCCCCGCAGCCTGGCCGAAAATGCCAGTTTCTTCGCCGACCGCGGCCTGGACGACAGGGTCGACGTGATAGGGATCGACTACCACAGCGGGACAGTCAATCTGTACTTCACCGAGTTCCCGGGCGAACTCCGCGAACCGCAGGCCCTCCTGTCGATGCACCGTGACATAGGAATCCCGGATCCGAGCGAACAGATGCTCACGTTCTGCGAGAAGGCATTCGGGTTCTATGCCACGCTGAACTGGGACACTTCGAAGATCGAGCGGATTGCTTTCAGCGTGAAGACCCAGGATCCGCTGTCGCTGCCCGCTCGGCTCGGCCCGAAGATCGAACAATTCGCGAAGAGCTTCCCGTACGGTGCCGACGACCCCAAGATGGTCTATGCGGCCATGACGAAGTCCGGTGAGGAGTACTACAAGCTCCAGTCGTACTATCGATTCCAGCCGCGCAGCCGACTGGATCTGATGCCGTCGGCCGACCTTGCCGCAGATGCCGCGTAGCCCGGGCAGTCACATGGAATCGGCAATCTTTCAGTTCAGCCGGCTGGAGAATCTCCTGCGGGGCCACTCGATCCGCACGGTGACGGTGGACGGCGCCCGCGCGGAGTTCGTCACGGATCCGGCCCTTGTCCACCGCATACTGGTCAAGGACAGCAAGAACTACGGAAAGGGCGAACTCTTCCAGAAGGCCAGGAACCTCAGCAGGGCGGGGCTCCTCGCGGAGGACGAGTCCGTCCACCGGCACTACCGGCGACTGGCCCATCCGCACCTGCGTACCGCGGTGGTCGCCGACTACGCCCCGGTCATGCGTGAGATCGCCCGTGCCGCGGTGACCTCGTGGCGTCCCGGGCAGGCCGTGGACATCCAGGCCGAGATGTGCCGGGTTTCCGCCGAAATCGCCCTGAGCACTCTTCTCCACGGCCTGCCACCGGACATGTCGGCGGTTCTCGGTGAGCGTCTTGCCGTGCTGTCCTGGGAAATGATCAGAAAGCCGCTCCATGGAAAAGCGGCCGCGCGATCACAGCGGCAGAGGTCGTCCGAGCGGCTGCGGCGGGCACGGGAGGACTTCCGCGCACTGCTCGCCTCCTGCCTGGCCGGCCCGTTGCGCTCGCCGGGCTCCAGGACGGACTATCTGTCGGCACTTGTGTCGGACTCCGAAAAGGACGGCACCCCCGTTCTGACCGCGGAGCAGGTCTGCGCCGAGGCGGTCATGCTGCTGACCGCGGCCACGGTCACCACGGCATCCGTGATGTCCTGGGCTCTGTATGTGATGTCCGAGGAACCCCTGATCGAGGAGAAGGTCCTCAAGGACATGGCGCAGGCGGGAGGCGGAAGCGCCGCACCGGCTCATGGGCAGGGGCCGGCCAGTTATACCCTCCGGTTCCTGATGGAGGTCCTGCGGCTCTACCCGCCGGTGTGGATCACGTGCCGGCGGGCCCTTTCGACTGTCGTGCTGGGTGACCGTTCATTCCCCGAGGGCACCCACGTGCTGTTCAGTTCGTATCTGCTGCACAGAAATCCCGTCCGTTACCCGGACCCGCACCGGTTCGATCCGGACCGGTGGCTCTCGATTCGGCCGGCCGCGGGCGAAGCCTCGTATATCCCTTTCGGGACGGGTGCGAAAGGGTGCATCGGGGAATCGTTCGCCTGGAAAGAACTCGAAATCCTCCTGGGCGCAGTGGTGCAGGAATGGCAGCTGACCGTCAAGGCCGGCAGCCGGATCCGTAAAGCGGCGGAGACCACGCTTCATCCCCGCCGGCTTCTCATGGTCCCTCAGCCGCGGTAGTTCCCCAGGACGTCGAAAAGGACCGCCACCGGCTCTCGCCCTGGCCGCGGCGCGGTGCGCGCCGGAAGCAACCGCACGGACGAACCGGGGAGTGCTGTCATGCCGACGACGCCCACGACGCACGGACGGAGGGCCGAACTCGCCTCCCGGGCCTGGACCGTGGCCCGCGCCATGGCGGGCGCCGGCCCGGGCCACGGCCGGCGCCCGCTCGGTGAGCCGGCGCCCGCCGCGCTGCGCGCGCACGGCAGGCTTTCGGCCGGACTCGGGCAGGGTCCCGCTCACCGCGCCCGGGCCGGGAGGCGGCGGGGCAGGAGGGCTTTGTGCCTTCCTGGCGGTGTATGCCGCCCAACAGGAGGCGGGCGGACTGCCGCTGGAGGTGGGCTCGGCGTTTTCTCGCGCGTGAAGGGCCGTACTTTCCGCTGCTCTGGCGCGAGATGGCCACCGTGTCACTCTTTCCGCACGCCTGGCCTGCCCCGGAACCGTCGTGTGGCAGTGGAATGAGCGCCCCCGGCCCGACCAGCGACGCAGCCTCACCCCTGACAGGCCCCGCCGGAACCGCGGCCAAGGCCGCTGAGCTGCTGTCCGAGAAGGGCGCGAATGGCTGATCTCACGTCAGGTCACAAAGGCGAGTGCGAAGGCCGTGTGCCCAGCCGAGTTCGGCAGCAGAGCGTTGGAATCGATACTGGAGGACGCATGTCTGGAGTCACTGTGGTCGAAGATGTGTACTCGGCCATCGAGGAATCAGCCCGGCTGGTGGGGGCCGCCTGCTCACGGGACAAGGTCTTGCCGATCCTGACCGCGTTCTTCCCTGACGGGGAAGCACTGGCGGAAGCCGGGGTGGCGCTCACCGTGCAGACCGGCGAGCGCAACGCAGGGGAGCTCGACTACACCATCAACGTGCCCGCAGAGGTCGGCGATCCGTACGCCCTCGCTCTGTCGAAGGGCTTTGTCGCGGAGACCGACCATCCCGTAGGGGCCCTGCTCTCGGAAGTCCAGCAGCGATGCCCGGTCAACGAGTTCATGATCGACTGTGGAGTCGCCGGCGGCTTCAAGAAGATCTATGCGCACTTCCCTCATGACCTGCAGGCGGTGTCAAAGCTTGCCGGGATCCCGTCCATGCCGCCTGCTGTGGCCGGCAATCTCGGTTTCTTCGCCCGTCATGGACTGAATGATGTGGCGATGATTGCGTTCGATTACCGGCGCAACACCATCAATCTGTACTTCACCCGGCTCTCGGACGAATGCCGCGGACCGCAGAACATCCTGTCGATGCTTCGTGAAACCGGCCTGCCGGATCCGGACGAACAGATGCTGGAGTTCGCTCGAGGCGCGTTCAGGGTCAATGTAACCCTCAGCTGGGATTCTTCGAAGATCGTGCGGTTCTGCTTTGCCCCGCCGCCGGCCCGCGGCTTGGACTCGTCGACACTTCCCGTTCACGTCGAGCCAGGAATCCAGAAGTTCGCAAAGAATGCCCCGTATGCCTACACGGGCGAGCGTGTGAACCTCTTGGGTGTCAAATGGACACCCGATGGAGAATGCCTTGATGTCGCGTCGTACTATCAACTCTCGCCACTGCACCGGAAGGTTTTGTCGGCGATCCACAAGCAAGAATTTTAGAGAACTCGCCGGCCCATGAGTGTCTGAGTCCGGGGCGGCACCCTGGACCTTCTCGGGGTGCCGGATCGCTGGTGCCGGATCGAGATCCGGCGACGCGGCCGCCCCGGACCCTGATGACAAGGGGCGAACTACGGGGCCCAGGGCGGGTGGTGGGCGGCCCTCGCGAAGTCGAGCCGGCCAGTGCATCCCTCACCGGGACTGTCGCAGCAGGCGGGCCCCGAATGAAAACCGACCGAGTGCCTGTTTATTGACGCACTGCTCGACAGCATTACTCCTCTCGCCCGCTCTCGGGATCTGTGGAGGACGGCTCCGGGAACGCTCGAACATTGCTGGTGGCGTGAGGTGTTGGGGGCCGGTGGCCTGGTGTTGTGCCTGGCTTCCGAGGCGAAGAAATACGAGGCGCGCGGTTTTGTATTGACAGACCGCTTGCGCTGTTTTTAGTGTTGTCGCCGCCGGACTGGCATCCGTTGATGTGCCGCGGAATGACCGGACCAACTCGGATACGAGGCAGGGGAGTTCGCGTGGACGTCGGGGCACTGGGCATCTTGGACGGCAGGGGGAGCGTCGTCTCCGTGGCGTCTGTTGTGCCGTGTGCAGGTCGTTCGCCGCGTGCTTCGCGTTGTCTTGCGGGTGGTGCGGGAGTGAGTGGCCCGGCCGGGGGTTTCGGTTTCCCGGTCGGTACGAGACGCGTGCACGACGCCGTGGATCAGTACGTCGCGGGGAGCTAGCCGGTCCGGGGTCCGTGTGCAGCGGGCCTGATCAACGTGTGTGGCGCAAGAGCGGCCACAGCGCCAACAACCGCTTCGAGGTCGCGCATCCCGACGCGGTGATCGGTGCCCGGGACAGCAAGGACCCGGCTCGATCTCCAGGGCATGTCCTGCCTCAGCGGCATCGCCTTGGACGTGCAGACCGCCCCTTCTTGAAGACAAGGACACAACGCATGACGACGTCCGGACGTTCTTCCGTCTCAGGCTTCTCGCCGCAGCGCAGGTCGCTGCTGATCGGTGGTGCCTCGGTCGCGGCGCTGGCCACCGTGGGTTCCACCGCAGCGGCGGCCGCCGGCGCGTCCGCCGCCTCGGCGGCGGCACCCATCGACTTCGACCTCGAGTCCGGCAACTTCATCCGGGACCTGATCGCCAAGTCCGACCGGAACACCTTCGAGGAACTCGTCGCCCCCATGGACGTGACCCTGCTGATGCGGTTCACCCATGCGACGTCGATCGGGTGGTTCGACGCGGTGGCGCCTTACCACCCGACCGCGGTCGGCTTCTACTCCCGGCTCGGCCGCCGTCCTGCCGGCGAGGCCGCTACCAACAGGAACAAGAACATCGCCGGCCTGCACGCCACCTACCAGGTGGTCAAGGGCCTGATCCCGGACCGGCTTGCGGAGTTCCAGACCCTGTTCGAGGCGGTTGGCCTGAACCCCGACGACGAGTCGCAGGACAAGACCAGCCCGGTCGGCATCGGCAACCTCGCCGGCAAGGCCGTCGTCGCGCACTTCAAGCGTGATGGCATGAACATGCTCGGCGACGAGGGCCGCGCGTACCACGGCCGGCCGTACGAGGACTACACCGGCTACGCGCCCGTGAACACTGCCTACAAGCTGGTCCACCCCTCACGCTGGCAGCCGCAGAGTGGGCCCCACCGCCGCCGCAACCTGCGCGAGGGCGCGGGTGACAAGGGCGTGTTCATCGTCCAGCAGTTCGTCACCCCGCAGATGAGACTGGTCAAGCCCCACTCCTACCAGGACCCGGGCAAGTACAGGCTCGCCCCGCCCAACCACATCGACCACACCAACATGCGCGCCTACAAGCGCTCGGTGGACGAGATCGTGGAGGCGCAGGCTGCGCTCACCGACGAGCAGAAGGTGAAGGCGGAGTTCTTCGACAACAAGCTGCTGGGCATCGGCCAGTCGGGGAAGGCGGCGGCCAACGCGCACGAGCTGGACCTGGACGGCTGGGTCCACCTGTTCGCGACCAACTCGACGGCGATTTACGACGCGCTGATCGCCGCGTGGTACCAGAAGAACAAGTACGACGTCGTGCGGCCTCCCAGCGCGGTCCGGCACGTGTACGGCCGCAGCAAGCTGACCGCCTGGGGCGGACCCGGTGTAGGAACGGTCCGCAACATGCCCGGCAGCGAGTGGATGCCCTACCTGAACGTGGGAGACCACCCCGAATACCCGTCCGGTTCCACGACACTGTGCTCCGCCGAGGCGCAGGCGACACGGCGCTTCTTCGACGACGACGTCCTGGACTGGAGGCATGTCGCCCCCGCCGGCTCGACGGAGGTGGAGCGGGGGATCGCCCCGGCCAAGGACGTTGAGCTGTACTGGTCCACCTGGACCGATTTCGTCAAGGACTGTGCCATCAGCCGGGTGTGGGGCGGTGTGCACTTCAAGACGACGATCGAGAGGTCCGTCGTCTTCGGCGAGCAGTTCGGCGATCTGGCCTATGAGTTCGTGCAGAAGCAGATCAAGGGCGACGTCAAGCGCTGATGCTCCGCGGGGCGGCGGGTGCCGATATGCGGCCCGCCGCCCCCGCCACGTGCTTCGGGACCAGCGTGTGGCCGGCGATGCTCCGCGAGGCACGCTCTTCGGGCACCGAACGCCACGCCCCGCCCGGCCAAAGACACAGAGGCTTCGGAGCAGATCTCCGCGCTGACCGCCGACGCACAGCCGCCCTGGCGGAGATCCCGCCCGGGCACTGCACCCGGGACCGCGGCACGATTCGCCGGCTCGGGCGCGCCCTGTCAGCGGCAGGACGCGGATCGAGACGGCTGGTGTGCCGCGGGCAGAACACGCCGTGCGGGGCGGCCGGCCCCAGTACCGGCTGCCACCAGCCACGTTGCGCACAGCGTGCCGGAGCTGCCCGTCGGCAGCGGGCGGGAGCCGGGCCCGGAGCCCCGGACCTGGGCCACGAAGAGGTAACGAAGGGTCGCGCCCGGGCGCCACAGCCGCTATTCTGACAGTCGCTACCGAAAGATTGTCGCCTATCTAAAAATAGGCGACTCTCTAAAGATAGAGCACTCTCATTGGAGGGGTGATGTTGGATTCGCAGAAGGCGAAGCGGTGGGCCCTCGTCGGCATTGTCGTCAGCGTGCTCGTACTGGGGTTCGATCTGACGATCATGAACGTCGCGCTGCCGACGATGGCGGCGGACCTCGGGGCGAGCACGGGTGAACTGCAGTGGATCGTGGATTCGTACGCGGTCGTCTTTGCCGCCTGCATGCTTCCCGCGGGACTGTTAGGCGACCGTTTCGGCCGACGCAAGCTGCTGGTCACCGGACTGGTGATCTTCATGATCGGCAGTTGCATGGGCGTGTTCGCCGACAGCTCGGCCATGGTCATCGCGGCCCGTGCGGTGATGGGCGCCGGCGGTGCGCTGATCATGCCGCTCTCGCTCGCCGTCATTCCCTCGCTCTTTGAAGGCGCGGAGCGGACGAAGGCGATCGGCGCGGTCACGGCGGGGGCGTCGATCGGCATGCCGCTCGGTCCGCTGCTGGGCGGCTGGCTGCTCGACAACTTCTGGTGGGGCTCGATCTTCGTGCTCAACATCCCGCTGGTCGCCATCGGTATCGCGGTCTGCATGCTGATCCCCGACACCCGGGATCCGTCGGCCCCGCGCGTCGACGTGTTCAGCACGGCGCTCGGCGTCCTCGGCCTCGGCGCGCTGGTGTTCGGCGTCATCGAGGCACCCTCCCGGGGCTGGGGCGACTCGCTGGTCGTGGCGACGCTGATCGGCTCCGTGGTGCTCCTCGTCGGGCTGGTGCTGCGCGAGCGTCGGGCCGAGCGCCCGATGCTCGACCTTGGTCTGCTGGGCGACCGCGCCTTCGGCTGGAACACGCTCGTGGCCGTCCTGGCCACCCTCGTGGTCACCGGCCTGCTGTTCGTGACGCCGCAGTACCTGCAGGCGGTGATGGGCAATGACCCGTTCGGCACCGGGCTGCGGATCGCCCCGCTGATGATCGGGCTGATCGTGGTCGGGAAGAAGGCGCCGAAGCTGATGGAGCGGTTCGGCTCCCGGCCCCTGATCACCCTGGGCATGGTGCTGTTCGCCGTCGCCATGCTGCTCGGCAGCCGCACCGAAGTGTCCGACGGCTACGGCTACACCGCCCTGTGGCTCACCATCACCGGCTTCGGCTTCGGCTTCGCGATGGTGCCGGCCATGGACGGCGCGATCGGCGCGCTGCCCCAGGACCGTGCGGGCAGCGGCACCGGGCTGCTCTCCACCCTGCGCCAGGTCGGCGGTGCCATCGGTGTCGCGGTCCTCGGCAGCGTGCTGAGCACCAGGTTCATCGACCGGATCGACACCGACCAGCTGCCCGCGGCGGCCGCCGACCGGGCCGAAGAGTCCGTGGTCGCCGCGCACGGTGTCGCCGACCAGCTGAGCCTGCCCCAACTGACACAGTCGGCGAACGAGGCCTACGTCTCCGGGATGAACACGGTGCTGCTCATCTGCGGCATCGCAGCGCTGCTGATCGCCGTGCTCGTCGCGGTCCGGCTCCCGGAACACAACAAGCAGCCGCAGAAGAAGAAGGAGGACGAGACGCAAGCCGCCGCGGAGTTGGCCCCCGCGGACAGCAGTGGATGACAATGACGCCCATGTCCTCCCCAGCGACTCGCCGCGCCGCCCGGTCCCCGAAGAATCCCGCCCCCGGCCAGGGGCGGGGAGCCGCAGCCAACGGGGCCGGCCTCAGCCTGCGCGAACGCAAGAAGGTGCGCACGCGCCAGGCCATCCGTGAGTCGGCCTACCGGCTTATCGCGGAGCAGGGCTACGACAGCACCACCGTCGAGCAGATCGCGGAGGGCGCGGAGGTCTCCCCGAGTACCGTCTTCCGGTACTTCGCCACCAAGGAGGACATCGTCCTCATGGCCGACGCCCTGGAGCTGGACCAGGTCCTTCGCGAGCGCCCGGCGGCGGAGCCGCCCATTGTCTCCCTGCGGGAGGCGATCATCGGCTCGATGCGCATGCTGTCCCAGGAAATCACCGATGAGCTGCTGCTGCGGCGGCTGCAGCTCATCGGCCAGGTTCCGGCGCTGCGGGCGCAGATGCACGAGGGCATGGACCACAACGTCGATCGTCTTTGCCGGGCGCTGTCGGAGCGGACCGGGCGGTCGGAGGATGACCTGGAACTCAGGGTTGTGGTCGGCGCGATGGTCGGCGCACTCGCCCAAGTGATGCTGGACTGGGTCAATCGGGGCCAGGAGGGAGACCTGCTGGAGACCGTCGAACGGGCACTGGCGGTGCTGGAGCGCGGCATGACGCTGTGACAGTGTCCGGGCCGGGACCGCAAGGCCGACTGCACTGCGCGCTGACACGTCCCGCAGAGGACTTGCTGAACCGGCATGGTCCGGCGGAGTCGGTATCCGGCGCCTCCACGCTTGAGCTTGTCGAGTGACCCAGGTCACTTTGAGGGGCTCTTGGCGTGGAGGCGCCACCCATGTCACTATTTCAGCAAGTTCTCCCTGCCCAAATTCTGTGCGGCATGGATTGAGCCCATAGCCGCCGGCCTGTACCGGCGAGACCGAAGCCGTGCCACATACGGCACAGATTCTCTTCCTCGTTCAACATCCTCGTGCGGTGGCGTCTTCACCAGACGGCCCGGGAGCCGCGGCATGCGGCACTGTCCCGCTCGGTCGTGCCATGAGCGGGAACTGGTGAAGAACCCTTCCCGTACATCGGGTTCGTCCAGGCGCCGCTCGCCGACGGCAGCGGGACGGGGACCGGACGGCAGCGAAGTCGATCAGCCCCCGGAAGGTACGCCGGCAGCCGCCCGCAGGCGCATTGCCGGACCTCGGCGGGGCGCCGGCCACGCTCCGCGGGGCTGTTCGAGGTGCTGTCCGCCGAGGTTGACCTCCCCGCAGGGCGCAAGCGGCGCCGAGCCATCCATGGCGAAACGGGCCACGGCAGTGAGGTTGTCCACGGTGGCCGGCCAACCGCCCGTCGCTCCCATGGACACTGCGCACCTCGCGCAGGAGGTGAGCGCACCCGGTGTGCCCTACCCGGTCGAGGCGGGTGCAGTCGCAGCGGACCAGGACACCGGCGAAGGCCGCCAGATACCAACTGCGCCCGCGCAAGGCCACCCGCAGGCAGCGCCGCCACGCGCATTCGGCGCGTGTACAGGCCTCATCCGCGCCCCCCGGCCTCCGGAGGCCGGGGGGCGCGTTGGCACGGCTCGGGTGCTCGACGATGTGGGCTGTCACCTGCGGTCGGGCCGGAATCGGAAGCGAAACAGCCGGTCCGCGCGGCGGCAGGAATCGGCCTCGGTTCGAGAGAACACAATTCAAAAACAGGCGTCGGATCGATAGTGGAGGACGAATGTCGGAATCCGCCGAGTTGGCAGACCTTTACTCGGTCATCGAGGAATCGGCTCGATTGGCGAACATAACCTGCTCGAGTGACAAGGTCTGGCCCATCATGACCGCGTACGGGGATATGCTCGCGCAGTCCGTGATTGCTTTCAGGGTGGCGACTGGCGCACGCAATGCAGGAGATTTTGAGTGCCGCTTCACGATGCTCCCCAAGGAGCTTGACCCGTATGCGGTCGCACTGGCGAACGGTCTCACTGCGGAGACGGACCACCCCGTAGGGTCCCTACTGGGAGAAATCCATCGGAACTTCCCCATCGGCAGTTGCGGTATTGACTTCGGTGTCGTCGGCGGATTCAAGAAGACTTGGTCCTTCTTCCCTACGGGTGACGTTCAGTCGCTGTCAGAGCTTGCCGGCCTTCCGTCGATGCCGCGCAGCCTGTCCGATAACCTCGACTTCTTCACGAGGCACGGCCTGGCCGACATAGTCACCCTGATCGGGATTGACTACTCGCACCGATCGGTGAATTTGTACTTCGGCAGGATACCTGCTGAATGCTTCGAGCCGGAGGGGATGCAGTCGATTCTCCGCGAGCTCGGAATGCCGGACCCGAGCGAGCGGATGCTGAAGCTCGGTGGGCAGGGGTTCGGAATCTACACCACTCTGAGCTGGGATTCCCCGAGGATCGAACGGATCACGTACGCCGCCATGACGACGGATCCGATGACACTCCCCGTTCAGATCGAACCAGAAATCAAGCAGTTCGTGGAAAAAGCCCCGTACAGCACTGCCGACCGTCAGTTCGTCTATGCCATTACGGCGTCGCCGAACGGTGAGTACCACAAACTGCAGTCGTACTATCAGTGGCAACCCGGGGTGCAGCATTTCCTGCTCGCATCCGATCCCGGCGTGGCTGGCGTGTCGCCCGCCAGTCCCTGAGAGCACAGCCGCAGCACCGCGCTGGGGCACCCGCCGGCACCACCAGACAGGGCGCACGGCATGACGCGCCACGCGCCCTCTGGCGCGTGGCGCGTCATGCGTGTCCGATGCCGGCGGGTACCCCAGCGCGGTGGCGCAACTTCTCGCGCGTCGACTTCGGCTCCCTGCCGCAGCCAGAAGCGGGCGGGACTTCCGCCGCATAACGCACCTGCGAGCGAACCCGCCCTGCGGGCGAGAAATCCAACACCTTCGACCGAACAGTTCAGATCACGCCCATGGGCGTTGGCCGGAATGCACACGAAAGGAGGCCTGGTGTATGCGCATCTATGGAATTATTGTATGCTCTCTCGAGAGGTTTGGCGCCTCATTCGGGGTCGCTGTATTGCGGATCTCCATAGGGGTTATCTTCCTTTGGTTCGGAGCTCCTAAGCTTTTCCCGGGAATGAGTCCAGCGGAATCATTGGTCGAGGAGACCGTAGAGCGGCTGACGTTCGGAATCATCGGAGGAGGAGCCGCTTCCTTTCTGACCGGCGGGCTGGAATCGATAATCGGGATACTGCTCATAAGCGGAAAGGCGCTCAGGCCGACAATCGTGGTGCTGCTCGGGCATATGGCGGGAACATTCACCCCGCTGTTCATCTTCCCGGAACACACCTGGAAGGGGTATGCCATCGGCACGGTTGAGGGGCAGTACATTCTGAAGAACCTGGTGCTCATAGCGGCTGCGCTTGTGGTTATTGGACACTCGAAGTCACGGATCGGCAAGGCCTCTCCGCCGGAAAGCCCGCTCTTGGGGGTGGCCGCTTCCCGCGCCACCGGAATTTTGCCCGCCGGCCGGCAGCTTCAGCCGGTGCCCGTCCACCGGGCCGAAGCGCGCCGCCAGCTGGACTTGGGGCAGGTGGAGAAATAGTCATACCTGATCGCCGTGAACCCGACCAGATCGTCGCGGCGGACGGCCACCGGCCCTTCGCCGTTGTCTCGACGCGGCAGCGCCTGGCCCCCGACGAGCAGGCCCGCAGACGCAGGGCCTCCGTCAGACACCGGCGCTGATCTCTTCCGTCCGCAGCCGATCCCTTTCAGCACCGATTCACCGATTCACCGATTCATCGATTCCCCGGTGTGAGGTGGCACTGCCGCACACTGCACCGCATGCACCACTGCCGCACCAGGAAATCACCGGAGCCGACCGTGCGATGAAGCCGAGGAGTCCCGCCGTGCCGAACCCGAAGCCGCCCGTGTGCAACGCCGAGACCGCCTCCGGGGCCTGGGCCGAGGCCGTTGCCATGACCTGCGCCGATCCAGGCCACTGCCACAGCCCGGCCGGCGAGTTGGCCGCTGCCGCGCTGCGGACGCACGGCTCGCTGTCGACGGGTTTTGGGCGGAGTGTCCCGGTCACCGGGCTGGGACCGGGCGGTGGCGGGGTGCGGGGGCTGGCCGTTTTCCTCGCGGTGTACGCCGCCCAGCACGAGCAGCAGGACGTGCGGAGTCTCGGGGCGGCGGTGTGAGCTGGACCGCGACTGCGGGACGGCTCGAAGTTCCCTGGCACGTACGGGACTTGTGGCTCACCCCTGCCCCGGGTGGAGCCTGCGCGTCTCCTCTCCCAGTCCGCACCCGCCCGCCCTCATCCCCCGACGGCGGGCGGGTGCGTCGACGTTTGCGGACCGTGGGGGCGGTTGCCGTTGTCTGGTTGTGTGCGCGGGGGCAGCGGCCGATGCGGGTGCCCCCGTGGCCGGCGGGACTGCGGGAGTTCGGCGGGATCTGCGTGGTCCGTTGTGGCGCCGGGATTTCAAGGAGGAGCCGGTGTGAGCCGGGCCGAGGAGTTCGAGGAGCTGCGTCCGCTGCTGATCGCACTCGCCTACCGGATACTGGGCAGTGAGAGCGAGGCGGAGGAAGCGGTCCGTGAGGCCTGGCTGTGCTGGGCGGCTTCCCCGACGTATCCCCCCTCGCTCAAGGCTTACCTGGCCGCCGTGGTCACCCGGATCTCCACGGACGTGCTGCGCTCGGCCCGGCTGCGGGAGGGGTACGCCGGACCGTTGCTTCCCGGGCCGCTACTGAGTGGCCTCGACGAGGATCCGGAGCGGTCGGCGGAGTTGGCCGACTCGTTGTCGACGGCGGCCCTGTTGCTGCTGGAGCGGCTGTCCCCGATCGAACGCGCGGTCTTCGTGCTGCGGGAGGTGTTCGGATTCGGCTGGCCGGAGACGGCGTCGACCGTGGGGTGCTCGCAGGCGGCGTGCCGCCGGCTCGCCGCCGGCATCTTTCCGGTTGGCGGCGGCTGTGGCGAGGCTCTGCCTTGGCCCAAGCAGATCGTCGGCGCCGAGACTGCCTCCCGGGTACTCGCCGCGATCATCCCACCGCTGGTCCACATTGGCGTCACATTGGAACAGCACCAGGTCAACGGCCGGTCAGGTGTGATCTTCCGCGACCGGAACGGCAAGGTCATCAACGCGTTGGCACTCGACATCTTCGACGGACGGATCCATGCGATCCATTTGGTGACGAATCCGGCTCGCCAACCACCTCATGACGGAAAGCGCTGACCGATCCTCTTTGAGCCCAGGCCCCCTTCAGACAGGGCCCTGCTCATCCTTGGACCGGAGCCGCGCAGCGGCGGAGTCCGCTGTGTTGTCAGTCGCCCGTTCCCTCTCGCGCTCACGCCTGAACAGGCTGAAATGTGCGAGGAGTTCGGGATCAGCGCTCGCTGAACTCGTACTCGAGGACGCCGAGGGCGACGTCATCGTGGGGCCGGTCGAGGCCCGTGAGGGCGGGGTCGTGAAGCCGGGCGATGCGAGCGGGCGCTGGTGGACAGTGCCGCCCCTGACCCGGCAGTCCCGTACCTGCCCGGCCACCCCGGTGTCCCCTTCTCGTTGCGTGCAGGACGTCTTCCGACTCCCTTGAACTTTGCTGGAGAGCAAGGGGCGTTGGTGCTCGGTGGCCGGTGATGCTTCCAGCTTCTGGTGCGATAAATACGGGGCGTTCGGTTTGGTATTGACAGACCGGGTGTCCTGTTTTTAGTGTTGTGGCCGCCGGACTGGCATCCGTTGACGCCCGCGGAATGACCGGACCGCTCGGGCACGAGACAGGGGGAGTTCGCGTGAACGTCGAGGCGCTGGGCATCGTGGACGGCAGGGGGAGCGTCGTCTCCGTGGAGGCCGCGGTGCTGTGTGCTGGTCGTTCATTGCGTGGTTTGTCTTGCGAGTGGTGCGGAGCGAGTGGCCGGCTGGTGAGCTTCGGTTCGCCGGTCGGTTCAGGACGAGCGCAGAACGCCGTGGATCAGTACGTCGCAGGGAGCTAGTCGGTCCGGGGTCCGTGTGCAGCGGGCCTGATCAACGCTGTGTGGTGCAAGGCGCAGCGCTCTCAGCCGCTTCGGGGTCGCTTGTCTCGATGTGGTGAGGGGTGCCCGGGACAGCAAGGGACCCGGCTTGATCTCCAGGGCATGGTCGCGTCTCAGCGGCCTCGCCTTGGACGTGTAGACCTCTCCTTCTTGAAGAAAAGGACACAACGCATGACGACGTCCGGACGTTCTTCCGTCCCCGGCTTTTCGCCGCAGCGCCGGTCGCTGCTGATCGGTGGCGCCTCGGTCGCGGCGCTGGCCACCGTGGGTTCCACCGCAACGGCAGCCGCCGGCTCGTCCACCGCAGCGGCGGCGCCCGTCGACTTCGACTTCGACACCGGCAACTACATCGAATTCTTCCAGCCCAGCGACGAGAACGCCGGCCAGTCGCCCGCAGCGGCCGTGTTCGCCCCGATGGACGTGACCATGTTCCTCTGGGTCAACCACCTGACGACGATCGCGTGGTTCGACGCGGTGGCGCCTTACCACCCGACCGCGGTCGGCGTGTACACCCGGGTCGGCCGCCGCCCCTCCAGCGAGTCCGCCACCAACCGGAACATGAACATCGCCCTCATCCACGCCACGTACCAAGTGGCCAAAGCCGTGGTGGCGGAGCGGGTGCCGGCCATCCGGCAGCTGATGACCACGCTCGGCTTGAACCCCGACGACGAGTCGGAGAACCCGACCAGTCCGGTCGGCATCGGCAACCTCGCCGGCAAGGGCGTCATCGCGGCCCGTAAGCGGGACGGCATGAACATGCTGGGCACCGAGGGCGGCCGCCGGTACAACCCCCGCCCCTACGCGGACTACACCGGCTACCGGCCCGTGAACACCGCCTTCGAACTGGTCAACCCCTCACGCTGGCAGCCGCAGGTGACGACCCACCGCCGCCGCCTCGGCGCGGGCCTGGGTGACATGGGCATCTTCACCGTCCAGAACTTCATCACCCCGCAGATACGAAAGGTCAAGCCCTACTCCTTCAAGGACCCGGGCCAGTTCGAGCTCGCCCCGCCGATGCACAGCGACCACACCCGGCCCCGCGCCTACAAGCAGTCGGTGGACGAGATCCTGGAGGCCTCGGCCAATCTCACCGACGAGCAGAAGGTGATGGCGGAGATCATGGACAACAAGGTGTGGGGCATCGGCCACTCGACGATCTTCATAGCCCGGCGCCACAACCGCGAGCTGGGCGTACACGGCTGGGCTCACTTCTTCCTCACCCACCTGCTGTCGACGTTCGAACCGCTGATCGTCGCCTGGCACCAGAAGATCAAGTACGACGCCGTGCGGCCGATCAGCGCGGTCCGGCACGTGTACGGCAACCGCAGGGTGACCGCCTGGGGCGGCCCCGGCCAGGGGACGGTCAACGACATCCCCGCCACCGAGTGGATGCCCTACCTGAACGTGGGGGACCACGCCGAATACCCGTCCGGCTCCACGACCATCTGCTCCGCCGAGGCGCAGGCGGCGCGGCGCTTCTTCGGCAATGACGAGCTGGACTGGAGATTCACCGTTAAGGCCGGCTCGACGCTGGTGGAGCCGGGGATCTCCCCCGCCCGCGACCTCGAAATCTACTGGCCCACCTGGACCGAGTTCGTCAAGGACTGTGCCACGAGCCGGGTGTGGGGCGGAGTGCACTTCCGCAAGACGGTCGAGCGGTCCGTCGAATTCGGTGAGCAGTTCGGCGACCTGGCCTACGAATTCGTGCAGCGGCACGTCAAGGGCGAGGTCAAGAACTGACCGTACTGCTGCGGCGGGCACCGGCACACGGCCCGCCCGCCGCAGCGGCGGCCCCCCCGCCACCGTCCCGCCCTGCTCCCGGTCGTCGTCGACCGGGAGCGAACTTCGCAAGCACCGCCTGGCGGTGAGCGGGGGAGCGCCCGCCGTACGGCCGATTGCCGGGCCGGCCAGAACAGCACCCCGGGCACCGCGGAACTGGGCCCGGGGTGTGCGCTGCTGCAGGTGAGAGCCGGAGCCTGGCGGGGTCGGGCTCTCCCGGTCTGGTCATCGACGGCTGCCGGGGTCGAACGGCGGTCGCGGACGGCCGTTTCCGGCGGCTGGACCGTGGCTGGATCCGCGCCGGATTTCCGGTGTCTGTGCAGGTCGAAGATCTGGTTCGGATGTCCGCTGCAACGTGCGGGTGATGCCGCCCCCTGTTTCCGGACGGCTGGGCGCGCCCGCGGGGAGCCACCCGCACCGGCCCGGCGTGACCCACCTCACACCCGGCTTCTGTCAGGAATCGCTGCGCTGTCCCGCTCAAGGGGCAAGCGATTCAGACAGGAGCCACACCATGAAGCACCGCATCCTCGTCCTCGGCGCCGGCTACGCCGGGGCCTTCGCCGCCGGGAGCCTGGCCCGCCGCCTCTCGCCCGCCGACACCGAGATCACCGTCGTCAACGCCGAGCCGGTCTTCGTCGAGCGGATGCGCAACCACCAGCTCGCGGCCGGCCGGGACCTTGCGGCCGTGCGGCTCGCCGACGTGTTCGCGGGCACCGGGGTACGGCTGCGCGTGGCGCGCGTGACCGCGGTGGACCCGCAGCGCAGGACCGTCGCCGTGGCCGGCGAGGACGGTGACGGTGAGCTCGGGTACGACACGCTGCTGTACACGCTCGGCAGCCGGGTCGCCGACCACGGTGTCCCCGGTGTGGCCGAGCACGCCTTCGACGTCGCGGGACGGCCCTCCGCGCTGCGGCTGCGCGCACGCCTGGACAGTCTGGGCCAGGGCGGCACCGTGCTGGTCGTCGGCGAGGGCCTGACCGGCATCGAGACCGCCACCGAGATCGCCGAGTCGCGTCCCGGTCTTTGCGTGGCGCTCGCCGCCCGTGCTGAGCTGGGAGCCTGGCTGTGCCCGGGGGCCCGGCGCCACCTGCGGGAAGCCTTCGACCGGCTGGGCATCACCGTCCACGAGCACACCACCATCGAAGCCGTCCAGGCGAGGTACGCGGTCGGCGGCGACGGCACCTCCTTCCCGGCCGACGCGACCGTGTGGACGGCCGGGTTCGCCGTCGACCCCATCGCGGCCGCCGCCGGTCTCAAGGTCACCGAGGACGGCCGGATCGTCGTCGACGACACCATGCGCTCGCTGTCGCACCCGGACGTCTACGCCGCGGGCGACAGCGCGTACGCGATCGGCGCGAACGGCCGGCCGCTGCCGATGTCCTGCGCCTCGGCGGGACACACCAACATGCAGGCGACGGACGCGATCGTGGCACGGCTGACCGGACGCCGGGTTCCGAGCGTCAAGAAGACCTACATCGGCAACCACATCAGCCTCGGACGGCACGACGCGATCTTCCAGCTGGTCGACGGCGACGTACGGGCGAAGTCCTGGTTCGTGGGCGGCCGCAAGGCCGCGCGGTTCAAGACGGGCGTCCTCAAGGCCAGCCTGTGGGGCGTCTCGCACCCGACCTTCGGCATGCCCAAGCGCAAGCGCCGCCTGACCGCCGCCACGACGGCCGCCGGCACCAGGGCCGCTGCCGCCGCGCCCGGGAATGCTGCCGCATAAGGCCGTCCGCATGGACAGCGCCGTCGCTGACCGCTTCGAGGCCGGCCGGCCGCGGCTGGCCTCGCTCGCGTACCGTCTGCTCGGCTCGGCCGCCGACGCCGAGGACATCGTGCAGGACGCGTACCTGCGCTGGCACGCCGCCGACCGGGAACGGATCGAGGTGCCGGAGGCGTGGCTGACCAAAGTCGTCACCAACCTGTGCCTGGACCGGCTCCGTTCGGCGCCGGTGCGCCGGGAACGCGCGGCCGGCGCCTGGATGCCCGAGCCGCTTCTCGACGGCGATCCGATGCTCGGCCCGGCCGACACCTTCGAGCAGCGTGAATCGGTGTCGCTCGCCGTCCTGATGCTGATGGAGCGGCTCTCCCCGGTGGAACGGGCCGTCTACGTCCTGCGCGAGGCGTTCTCCTGTCCCCACGGCGAGATCGCCCAGATCCTCGACATCTCGCAGTCCGCGAGCCAGCAGTACGTCCACCGGGCCCGGCGCCGGGTCGCCGCCGCGCGCCGCGGCGGCGGTGAGGCCGACCCGGCGTCCGCGCGCAAGGTCCTCGAGGAGTTCCTTGCCGCCGCGTCCTCGGGGCGTACCGAACGTCTGGTGGCGCTCCTCACCGACGACGCGACCGCGGTTTCCGACGGCGCGGGCCTGTCCAGGACGCTGTGGCGCTACGAGAGCCCCGAGCGTGTCGCCACCGTGATGCGGTCCGCCTTCAAACCCACTCCCGCGAAGCGGCGCCTGGCCGGCGGCTCGCCCACGATCCACCTCGGGCAGGTCAACGGCTGGCCCGCCGTGCTCGCCGTGCTCGGGGACCGGATCGTGGGCGCCGTGGCGGTCGAGATCAGCGACGGCAAGGTGGCGGCGCTGCACGGCTTCGCCGCCGCGGAACGGCTCGCCCGCCTCACCGGGAGGTGGCGGCAGCACGAAGCAGACGCGCTGGCCATCGGCCAGTGGTGAGAGGCGTCTTCGCCGCGTCATGCGCGCTCTCCGCGGATGCGGAGAGCGATCTCTGCGCAGGCCTGCTCGCGGCCTTGAGGAAGCAGGCGTCATCGCCGAGCCGGTTGCCGCGCAGGACTCGGGCCGGGACACCTGCCGCCGGCGCGCTTGCGCCTGACGGCCTGGTGTGTGCGGGCCGCTCTCCCCTCGCAAGCCGCCCGCCGTCTTTCGCCGACTCCCGCACGGCCGAGCCACGCCGCGTCGACGGGGGCGTTGAGGACGCGGACGAACAGGCCGCCGGCGGCGCGCCGAGCGTGGTGAAGACCAAACGCCTTGGCACGGGCAGCAGGGCGCGCAGAACATCGCTGCGGCGGCGTGAACTCGAGTTCCGCTACTAGGGAACTCAAGGTTCCGTAGTAGCTGCGGGACGGGATGTGGCGCCGATCCTAGGGTGGTTGTGCACGATGCTGCGCCCGCTCGCCCCGCACCCCCTCCGGGAGACGGGCGGGCGTCGTTGTCTGCCCGTGCCGGAGTTCCCGTCCTGTCGAGCCTCGCTCCCGCACGCGGCCGCGCGAAGCCGTGGCCGGCCGGTGCATGCGTGGGCGGGGGAGTGGCGGCCGGGGCAGCGTGCACGGCGGAGCGGATCCTCGCCGGGTGGTGCGGTGTCCGTCGCGGCGGCCTGGATTCGAGGAGGGGCGTGTGTGAGCCGGAACGAGGAGTTCAAGGAGCTGCGGCCCCTGCTGTTCTCGATCGCCCATCGGTTCCTGGGCAGCCGGGCCGCGGCCGAGGACGCGGTGCACGAGGCCTGGCTGCGTTACGAGGCCGCCCTCACGCCGCCCGTGCCGGGCAAGGCGTTCCTGTCGGCCGAGGTCACCCGGATCTCGGCCGGTTTGCTGCGCTCGGCCCGCGTCCAGCCAGACACGTACGCCGGGCCGCGGCCGTTCGAGCCGCTGATGAGCGGCGCCGGCCAGGACCCGGATCAGCCGGTGGAGCCGGCCCAGTCGCTGTCGGCGATGGCCGTGCTGCTGCTGGAACGTCTGTCCCCGCTCGAGCGGGCGGTCTTCGTCCTGCGGGAAGTCTTCGGGTGCGACCTGTCGCAGATCGCATCGGTCGTGGGGTGCTCGGAGGCGGCCTGCGACCAGCTCGCCGCCGCCGTGTCGCGGGCGGGCGGCGGCAGGGCTCTGCGCTGGCCGCGGCTCATCGTCGGCGCGGATCATGTGGCCCGGGTGCTGGCCGCGATGGCCCCCGCGCTGGTCCGTATCGGCGTCACCATGGAGCCGCAGCAGGTGCACCACGGCCCCGGCGCGGTCTTCCGCGACCGCCACGGCACGATCCTCAGCGCCCTGGCGTTCGACCTCCTCGACGGCCAGGTCCACACGATCCGCTGGGTGACCCGCCCCAGCGCTCCCCGCGGTCCGGCGGCACACGCCCCCGGCGCCGTCTGACCCCGGCACCACTGCGCACCACACCCCGTCCGGCGGCCCGCCGCAAGTGCGTCGGAGCCGGCCACCGCACCGAGGGCCCAGGAGCCGGCCACATCAACGACGGAAGGTGAAGCAGCATGACGACCAGTGCCCCCGCGGCGCAGAGCGCTGCCCGTGGACGACAGGCCCAGACGGCCTCCCGGGCCGGGACGACGGTCAGTCGACTCCGCCGCGAACACGACCGGCTGAGCCTCGGGGCGATCGCCGAACGGGCTGTGTCCGCCGCGTTCCTCCACCAGGACAGCGGCACCCGCGCACGGGTGACGGACGCGGTCGCAGGCAGCCACGGCCATCACGACGCCGAAGAGCAGCGGCCCGGCCTGCTCGAAGCGACCGGGCGCGCGCAAGAGGCCGGGCAGGAACTCAGACGCACCCGGCATGACCTCGAGCAGCGGCCAAAGACAGCCCGCTGCGGCCTTCGGTGTGCGGGCGGGCGCATCACCGGCCTGCAGGCCGAACTGCTCGGGGCCCGACTGCCTCTGGACTGCGCGGCATGATCCGCGTCCTGCTCGCCGACGACCAGCCGCTCCTGCGCAGCGGATTGGGCGCGCTCCTGGACGCCGAGGACGACATCGAGGTGGTGGCCGAGGCCACCCACGGGCAGCAGACCCTGGACCTCGCACGCAGGCACCTGCCCGACATCGTCCTCACCGACATCCAGATGCCCGTCCTCGACGGCATCGAGGCGGCCCGCCGCATCGCCGCCGACCCGGCCCTGGCCCGGGTCCGTGTCGTCATCCTGACCGGCTACGGCCTCGACGATGACGTCTTCGACGCGCTGAGCGCCGGCGCCGCCGGATTCCTCGTCAAGGACATCGCGCCCGACGACCTCTTGCACGCCGTACGCGTCATCGCACGCGGCGACGCCCTGCTCGCCCCCTGCGTCACCCGCACAGTGATCAACCGGCTCTTCGCCCAGCCGCACCGCATCCCCGCCGCAACCGGCCTGGCAGAGCTGACCGGGCGGGAACGCGAGGCCGTCACCCTGGTCGCGCAGGGGCTTTCCACCCGCCAGATCGCCGACCGTATGGTGATCAGCCCGCTGACCGCGAAGTCCCATATCGAGCGGGCCAAGTCCAAACTCCGCGCCCGCGGCCGTACCCAACTCGTGGCCCACGCCTACGAATCAGGCCTGGTCGCCCCACGCAGCCACTGACCCCGCACGGAGCCGGCCCGGCGTGCCCGCACACCCTGCTCACCCGGGGCTCACCCGGGCAGGCGGCCGCTCGGCCTGGAACCGTGCCGCAGCTGAGCTCGAAGTTCCGCAGCACGTACGGGACTTGCCGGCCTGCCGCTTTTAGGGTGGAGCCCGCAAGTCCCCCCTGGGCGTGCCCGCCGGTCTCATCCCCCGACGGCGGGCACGCCCTCCTGTGAGCACCAGGGGGCGGCAGCCGCAACGCTCCGTTCCCGGCTGCCTCCGCTGTGCGTGTGACGGCCCTCCGGACCGCCTCCCGGGGCGGGCGCGATGTCCGGGCGGCGGCGGTGCCCCCTTTTCGTGCGGCCGGCCTGCACCGGATGACCGCGGCCATCAGCGAGCGGCAGCCCGCAGGAGTTTCAAGGAGGAGCCGGTGTGACCAGGACCGAGGAATTCGAGGAACTGCGGCCGCTGCTGTTCGCGATCGCCCACCGGATATTGGGCAGTGTGAGCGGGGCGGACGACGCGGTCCGGGCGACCTGGCTGCACTGGGCCGCCACCCCTGTGCGGCCCGCGTCGACCGGGGGCCATCTCGCGGCCGAGGTCACCCGGATCTGTACCGATGCCCTGCGGTCGGCCCACCTGCGGCGGGAGGAGCATGGCGGGCCATGGCCCGCCGAGCCGCTGCTGGGCGGCTTCCACCAGGACCCCGAGCGGCCGGTGGAGTTGGCCGACTCGTTGCTGACGGCGGCCCTGCTGGTGCTTGAGCGGCTCTCCCCGCTCGAGCGCGCGGTCTTCGTGCTGCGGGAGGCGTTCGGGTGCAGCATCTGCGAGATCGCATCGGCCGTAGGGTGCTCGCAGGCGGCGTGCCGCCAGCTCGTCGCCGCCATCGCCCTGGCCAGCGACGGTGGTCGCGAGCCGCTGCCCTGGCCCGCCCACATAGCCGGCGCCCAGAACGTGGCCCGGCTGCTCGCGGCGATCGTCCCCCCGCTGCTGCACGTCGGCGTCACACTGGAAGAGCGCCTGGTCAACGGCCGGCCTGCTTCGGTCTTCCGCGACCGGAACGGCAAGATCCTCAACGCCCTGGCACTCGACGTCTTCGAAGGACAGATCAAGGAAATCCACTTCGTCGTCAACCCCGGCGAGCCCGGGCGCCCGGATCCCGTGGCCGAGGCCTACGCGATCATCCGCGAGGCGAACCAGGCCCGCTGAGCCGCCACATGCCCCCATGCGGCAGCCGAGCACACCGAAATCCAGCCGACGATCCTTGACGCCCGCTTCGAACGCGGACAGCTCGCCGAGCGAGAAGAAGGGCGAGCGCGTTGAGCGGGCCGGGCCGTCCGCGTTCCGAAGGACGAGTCCAGAAGGGCGTGAGCGCGGCAGGCGGTGGCCCGGTGGGACGGCGGCGCTGCCGTCACCGCCCGGTGCCGGGCCGCCCCGCCGCCCGGCCCGTCATCCCACCGTGACCCTGGCCGTCTTCGGCAGAGCGAGATGCCCGCCGCGAAAGCGGCTCCGCAGGGCGCGGTCGTGGGTGACCAGGATGACCGCGCCCGGGTAGTGGGCCAGTGCTGCCTCCAGTTCCTCGATCAGGGCAGGGGACAGGTGGTTCGTCGGCTCGTCGAGGAGCAGGAGGTCTGCGGGGTCGGCGACCAGCCGGGCCAGGTCCACGCGGCGGCGCTGGCCGTAGGACAGTTCGCCGATGCGCAGCCTCAGCTCCGCCGGGCGGAAGAGGCCGAGGGCCAGCAGGGCGTCCGTGTGCTCGTCGGCCGAGCCCGTGCGGCCCAGCGCGAACGCCTCCGCCACCGTCAGGTCCGGCGGCCAGGGCGTGTCGTCCTGGTGCAGATGGCCCACCCGGCCCGGCACCCGCACCGTTCCCTCGTCGGGCCGCAGCTCACCGGCGAGCAGCTTGAGCAGCGTGGTCTTGCCGGCACCGTTGGGGCCGGTGACCAGGAGCCGGCCGGAGCGGTGGAGGGTGAGGGAGTCCAGGTGGAGGCGGTCTGCTACGCGTACGTCGGACAGCTGGACGCAGGGGAGTTCCGCCGCCGGCGCATCCGCGCCGTCCCCGGCGGTTTCGACCTGCGCGGTGAAGGCCAGCGGCTCCGGCGGCGGCGCCACCGGGTTCGCGGTCAGCCGGCCGGCCCGTTCGCGGGCGTTGCGGATACGGGCCATCGCGCCGTGCGCCCGGCCGCGGGCCCGGAAGCCGCCGTGGCCGAAGTTGGCCAGCGGCGCCTTGCGGGGGATGCCGTCGAGGCGGGCCGCATGGCCGGCGGCCAGCCGCTCGTTGCGGGCCAGTTCGGCCCGCCACTGCTCGTACTGCTGGAGCCGGCTGCGGCGCTCGGCGGCCTTGGCGGTGCGGTAGCCGGCGTAGCCGTCTCCGTACCGGGTGACCTTGCCCGCCTCGGCCTCCAGGATCGTGGAGGTCAGGCGCTGAAGGAAGACGCGGTCGTGGGTGACCGCGAGCACCGTGCCGCGGTGGGCCCGCAGCTGCTCCTCCAGCCACGACACGGCCTGGTCGTCCAGGTCGTTCGTCGGCTCGTCCAGGAGCAGCAGCTCCGGGCGGCCGGCGAGGACGGCGGCCAGGGCCAGCCGGGAGCGTTCGCCGCCCGAGAGGGTGCCCAGGCGCCGGTCGCGGGGGAGGGCGGGCAGGCCGAGATGGTGCAGGGCCAGGTCGACGCGGTGGTCGGCGTCGTAGCCGCCGCGCGCCTCGTACCGCTCGAGGAGGGCGGCGTACGCGGCCAGTGCCGCCGGGTCCGATCCGTTGCCGAGCCCTTGTTCGGCCCGGCGCAGCTGCGCCTGCAGTGCGCGCAGGTCCGCGAGGGCCAGGTCGACGGCGTCCTGGACGGTGGCGGTCGGGGGCAGGGGGATGGTCTGCGGCAGGTAGCCGATGCCGTCGGCGGCGGACACGGTCAACTCGCCGCTGTCCGGGGACTCCCGGCCGGCGATGAGGCGCAGGAGGGTGGACTTGCCGGAACCGTTGTCGCCGATGAGGCCGGCCTTCTCGCCCGGCTTGAGGGTGAAGGAGACCTGGTCGAGGACGGTGCGGCCGGGGTAGCGCTTGGTGACGTGGTCAAGGGCGAGCTGTGAGGTGCGCATGCGCGGGTCCCTCCTGGCCGGAGCTTCGGCCCGGGCCGGATCGGGTGGATGAGAGGGCACGGCGGGGCGCGGCGATGGCGGAGCGCTGCTCTACGCGATCGGCGCCGGCTTTCTCACAGGGAACCCATGCGGAAGACCGTACGGCACGACAGAGGATTTGACAAGACGATACGTCTCGTCACTGGTCGGTGAGACTGCCCGGGAGCGCGAGGCGGATGCCGACCGCCCTCTGGAGGCCGAAACCGACGCCCGTATCGCCGAGTTGGTGACCATCGTGACTCCTCCCCTCGGATGAATCCGGAGGGCTTCTCCTGTCGGTGGCTCAGGCCACGTCAGGAAGGACCAGCCCGGCCCTGAGTGCGACGTTCCAGGCGCCTACCCGGTCCGCGTGGTTGCGGTGGTCACAGGCGGTGCACTGGAACTTTTCGCCGTCGCGGTTCTCGCCGTCCACGTGCCCGCACTGCGGGCAGGTGCGCGAGGTGTTGCGGGGGTCCACCGGGAGCAGAACACGAGCGGCGCTTTCAGCCTTCTGCGTGAGGATTCCCAGGAACACCCCCCAACCCGCGTCAAGAATACTGCGGTTGAGTCCGGCCTTCGAGGCGGCGCCGTTCGGCAGGAACGCGCCGGGGGTCTCGGGGTCGGGCTTCGGTTTGGGGGTGCGAACCATGTTCGCGATGTTCAGCCGCTCATGCGCGAGCTGGTCGTAGTCGCGGACCAGGGCGAGCGCGGCTTTGTGCGCGTGGTCGGTGCGCTGACGGCGCACCTTGCGGTGCAGCTCGGCAACCTTCTCCACGGCTCGCCGGTGCTTCGCAGAGCGGTTCTCCCGCTTCCGGCGCGGGAACGCCTTGAGCGCCCGCTGAGCATCTGCGAGGGCTTCGGCGTTGCGCTTGCCATGTCTCGGGTTCTCGACGTGAGCGCCCTCGGACGTGGTGAGGAAGTGCGTGACGCCCATGTCGACGCCGGTCACCGCGCCCGTGGCCGGGAGCGGTTCGGCGGCCACGTTGTCACAGGCGAGGACTACGTACCACTGGTTGCCCTCGCGCTTGATACTGACGGTCTTGACGCGGCCCTTCACGGGGCGGTGCTGGTGCACGCGGACGTGTCCGACGTCTTGCAGGCGGACACGGGTGACGGGGTCGTGTGGAGTGGAGTCCCAGCGGCAGCCGTCGCCGTCCTTCGGGAACTCCACGGTGTCGAACCAGTTGACGCCCCGGAACCTGGGGTATCCGGGCTTCTCCCCGGCCTTCACGCGCCGGAAGAAGGCGGCGAATGCCTTGTCCAGACGGCGAAGCGTGGCCTGCTGGCTGGAGAAGGACCAGCGGCCTTGCCGCTCGGGGTCGAAGGCACGGATCTCCTTGAGCTGGGCGGACTGCTGCCCGTACTTGACCGAGGTCTTCGAGGCGTGCCGGCAGGCGTCGCGGCGCTCTTGGAGGGCGCCGTTGTAGAGGGAGCAGTGATCCCGAAGCATCTCGCCCAAGGCTTGCGCCTGGCGGGTGGTGGGGCGAAGGAGGAACTTGTATGCGCGTATCACGCCTTGCCCTCCTTCTGCTTCTTCGTCCAGGGGCGTTCCCACTGGGTGTTGATGTACTCCTCCACCGTGTCCGCCGAGACGGCGCCGACCGAGGCGACGAAGAACGACGACCACAGGGTGGGCATCTGGCTCTTGAGGTGCGGGAACTCCGATCGGAGCACGCGGGAGGTGAAGCCCTTGAACTGGTTCGCCACGTAGGAGGCGGAAGCCTTCGGCTCGTGCTTGACGAACAGGTGCACGTGATCCGCCATCACCTCAAGCGCGATGATCTCCCAGCCCTTCTCGGCCGCCTTCTGCTCGATCAGCTCACGCAACCGGACCGCGACCCGGCCACCGAGCACACGACGGCGGTACTTGGGACACCACACCACGTGGAGCCCCAAGTCATACACGCCGCCGGAGTACCGGCGAACCTTCCGCGTCACGGTCATGACGATCACTAGACACACGACGCGCATCTAGTCGGCCGGGGTCAACAGTACAGACCCGTACACACAGTTGAGGTCAGAGCAGCCCTGAGAAGCGATTCCCCTCATGCGTAAACGCACGGGTCCCCTTGCTAGCTATCCGATGGTGACAAGGGCTGTCGCCTGGCTCACAACATCGCACATGTGCTGGACAGTCTTCCGAAGTCGGCCCAGCCCCGGGGCGAGGAAGGCCCTGCAGGAGACCTGCCACGCCGAGGACTGCGACCACGCGCTCAAGGCCACCGAGGGCGCCGGCAGCGCGGCCGCGGCCCTCGCGATGGTGTCCAAGCGTGTGGAGTCCGCCCACGAGCGGTGGCCGGCCGTGAAGGCTCCCTGCCTCGTCGCCCTCGTCCGCGCCGGGGGTCCCGGTGCGAACGCGGCCGGCCCGTCGGGCGACCCGGGTTCGGCGTCGCCTGAGCTGCCGGGCCTGCCCGGCCGATTCCGTGACGCGGCGCGCAGAGGCCAGTCGCCTGGCCGAAGTGAGCCCCGCCCACGCGGACCCTGGGGGTGCGCACTTGGTTTTGTCGTCGGAATCCGACACCACCTGTCGCTCGAGGCCGAGAACGCCTCGTTTCGCCGGAGGGCGATGTCTGTGAGTTCTGGCAACGCCCGGGGGCTTGCGGTGGGAGCATGGACGTGCTCTGCGGGATGAGGCTGCGGTGGCGCCACCGAAATCCAAGGTCGATTTGTACGCGGCGATCCGCCGCGACGCCCGGGCAGGGATGTCGTACCGGGCCTTGATGCGTGAGTACGGAGTCGGATTCCGCACGGTCAAGGCCGCGTTGGCGTCGGTCTGGCCGGAGCCGCGGAAGAAGCCGCGGCCGCGCGGGACCCGCCTGGATGCCTACAAACCGCTGATCGACGAGATGCTCCGCGCAAGCAGCGTCACACCGTCAAGCGGATCTTCGACCGGCTCGTCGACGAGCACGGGGCGGAGGCGGTGACCTGTCCGACGGTGCGAGCCTATGTCGCCGACCGGCGACCCCAGGTCGCTGTTGAGGCCGGTCGCGGTTGCCGTCCCCGAGTTGGTGCGAACAAGTCACGCTGGGTTGGTCCGGGCCGCTACTTGGGCTGCTCGCTTACCGCTCGGCGAAGAGTTCGGCGTATCAGTTCGTCCACGCCGTGCCGTGGTACGAGTCCGTCGGCGACGGCTCGCAGGCCTGTGTAGACGGTGCTCCAGATCATCAACTCTATCCACCTCGCGGGAACTGCCGAGTCGAGTGCCCCTTCACGCTGGCCTCGTTCGATCTCGGCGAGGATCAGCTCGTCGACCTCTCGTGCGATACCGGCGTCAGCCTCAGAAGGCGTGCCTTCGGTGGTGGTGAACAAGAAGCTCATCCGATCACCAGCGTGCACCATCGCGGTGATGATCCGTTGGATCACCTCGAGCGCCGAGTCCGTGGCGGGGCCGGCATGCTCGATCGCCGCTCGCAGCGTCATCCACGAGTCGGTGATGAGCGCTGTGTGAAGGGCCTGACGGTCGGAGAAGTACCGGTGAATGGTTGCTCGCCCCACGCCGGCGGCGGCGGCGATGTCGCCAAGGCCGACGGTGGGATCGCGAGACCACTGCGTTGCTGCGGCGTCGAGGATCGCCTGACGGGTCCGTGCACGTTGAGGGGAGAGGTCCATTGCATCAATGATACGTCGACGTCTTATAGTGAGAAGCCATGTCTCATTTAAAGAAGATCCTTCCCATTATTGTCACCGGGGCCACTGGGACGATCGGCCGCCTGGTCGTCGCAGGGCTGCTTGACGCCGGTCACACAGTGCGCGGAATGTCGCGACACCCGCAACGTGTCTCACTCCCGGCTGGTGCGGACGTGGTCTTCGGCGACCTGGACGACCCGTCCACACTGAGGCACGCATTCGACGGTGCCGCGCAACTCGTCCTGATCGCGGTCCCTGAGACCGTTGAGGCGGTCGTCTCTCGCGCAAAGCAGGCGGGCATCAAGCACGTGGTCGTGGTCTCCTCCGCCGCCGTAACGGCCGGCTACGACACCACGTACAACGCCGTCGTCGAGCAGGCCGTCATGGACTCAGGACTGGATTGGAGCATCGTGCGTCCCGGTGAGTTCGCGACAAACTCACTCCTCATATGGGGGCCGGCGATCAAGACACATCGCCGAGCTGTGGAGCCCTTTCCTGATCAGATCGGGCATCCCATCCATGAGGCCGACATTGCCGACGTCGTCCTGGCCAACCTGCTCGACCCACACCGCCTCGGACGGATCGACACGATCATTGGACCGGACAGTCTCACCAAACGCGAACAGGTTGCAGTGATCGCAGAAGCGATCGGAGAACAGATCACGCTCGATGAGGTCTCGGCCGAACAAGCCCGCGGCTTCTACCGAGCCCAAGGCGGCTTCGCGGCCGCGAACGCAGACTTCCTGTTCGGCTTCGAAAGCTACGACGGCGTCGAAGGCATCACAGATGAACCCCATGACACGAGCGCCCCGGACGACCATGCCTACCTCACACTCGACCAGATAACGGGAACTCCCGCTCGCACCTTCCGCCACTGGGCGCACGATCACGCCCCCGACTTCATTTGAGCGATGCTCACACAAGGGTGGCGGGGGCAAGCGCACTCCCAGAGGTTGCTTCCTCCCGATGTTTCATCCCGGAATTGGTATTTCATCCGGCTATACCGCGCCGCCACGAGATGGTGGCTTCGCCGGTGAGGCGGCGGGCCATCAGGTCGGTCACAGCGAGGTGGATCACCGCTTCCCAGCGGGCGGGTTCAGGAGCCGCCAGCACCCCGGGACCGTTGCCAGTTCTCATCGACATTTCCGGACCGATTGATCGCGAAGTGCTACCCGAAACCGTCGACAATCGTTGCTGGCTCCCACGTACAAAACCACGCACTCCCCTTTCCGCACCGCCGCACTCCCTGTCCCGGCAACCGGCCGCGTGGTCAACTGCGGCCGTACACAACCCCTTGGCCTCACCGGAGCTGTCGTGCCCATCCGCATCACCGCACTCACCGAGCCCGACCGCACCCCCTTCCGGCTGTCGCCCCGCGTGGCTGGCCAGCGGCGAGGACGGTGATCCGCTCGGGTCCGCGTTCTTGCGGATGTTCACCCGGCAGGGCCAGGAACACCCGGCCGAGCTGCAGCTGAATGTGCACCCGGCACAGCGGCGCAGGCAGGTCGGGTCGCAGCTCCTCAAGACGGCGGTGACGGCGGTGACGGCCGCGCGGAAGGCGCACAGGCGGTCGGTGGTCGCGCAGGCCGACGCGGGCACACCCGGCGATCACTTCCTTGCCGCACAGGGCTTTCGCACGGTGCTGACCCTGACGTATGCCCGGCTTGCGCTGGACGAGCCGGGCAGCGGCACCGCCGACGGGATCAACAACGCGATCGCCGGGCGGCCGCATCCTGGCTACCGCCTCGCGTCATGGCGCGGCACCGTCCCCGAGGAGCCGGCCAAGACCTTTGCCGACTCGCGCCGCGCGATGGACGACATGCCGATGGACGCCACCGACTACGGTGTCGTGGCCTGGGACGCCGAGCGGGTCGTGGCCGCTGCCCAGGCCGTCGCCGACCGCGGGCAGCTGCTCACCACGGTGGTCGCCGTCGACGAGTGTCGGGCAAGGCACTCCTCGGTTCGCGGTCTTCAGCAGTGGGGCCTGAGATCAACGAGCTGACCTGCCGGCATGTTCCCGGCGCGGTGCGACGTCGCGCCAGACGCACCTTTGTGCCATCGGCGGTGAGGGCGGCCATGGCTGGTGAGCGGGTGAACTCAGGCAGTGCGGCCTGTAGTTGCCTCCCGCGGAACATCCCCCTCGGCTTCGGGCGGGCGGCGGACCCGCCGGTGCTGGTGAGTGCCTGTTTGTGAACCGCCGTTCTGAGCAGCCTTGGGTCCTACGCTGGCGTGGTGTCCGAGGGCGCCTGGCGGGCCGGAGAGCGGGAGTGTGCGGGCTGTGGTGAACGGCTGAGACCGGAAGCGCGGCCCGATGCCGTGTACTGCTCGGCGGCCTGTCGTGCCAGGCAGTGGCGCCGGGAACGGCGTCTGCGCAAGCGGGTGGCCGCGGAGTTGAGCGGTGCCGGCCGGGCTGTCTGCCCCGAGTGCGGGGACAGCTGGGTGGCGGGGGTGGACCGGCGGTCGAATGCCGTCTACTGCTCGCGGAAGTGCGTGACGAGGGCCTGGAGGGCCCGGAAGGAAACGTTCGGCGAACGGTCACGGTGACCGCATCGCGAACGCATCCGAAAAGCATCTTCGACTCTGGCGTGGGGCGGGGCCGTAGCAGCCGGGGGGCTGACCGTGGCGGGTTCTGCCTTCCCGCGCCCGGGCCGGGCGGCAGGAATCGGTGCCGGCACGCGCTCAGAGACAGTGGAGGTTCAGCGGCGGAGGCGGCAGGCCGGGCAGGTGGTGTGAGCGGGGCGCCGCGGTGCTGGCGAGCCTGCTCCTGGTGGCGGTGGCGCGCCGCCCGGCCACCGGCATGTCTGTGGCTCTTGGCCCCCCGCTCTGCACGAAGGGGCATCCGACATGCGCGGTACCCCGTTCGGCTCCACACTGAGGCTGTGACCTGGCCGTCCCTCACCGGCGTCAGGAGATACGAACCGGAAGAAAAGGGGAACGTCCGCTCCCCCTGCGCGTCTTGGCGTGTCTTCCTGCGGCCACTTCAGCGAGATCCGGTTGAGAGCCCGACACCCGACCCCCCTGGGAGGCGCTGTGGCCCTCATCGCTCTGTGCCTGCCCGCGCTGATGATGGCTTTGATACTTGCGCTGGGGATGCTCGAGGACTTCGTATTCCCCCGCCCGCCGTCCCCTCCGGATGAGACGGAGCGTGCCGGGGAGACCGCGCCCGGGCCTCGGCCGTGAGCGGCAAGACCTCGCCGGTGCCTGCTCAGTCTTCGGACACCGTTTACTGGGCTGCTCCGCAATGCTCACCGGATGCCTCGGCGGGGTCCGGGGCCGGTGCGGGAAGCCTGAGGGCGTCCTTGCGCGTGGTGACATCGTCGAACTGCTGGATGAGTTCCGTGACACCCGGTTGCGTGGTGGCCTGTGCGCCGAGCTGGCTCTGTGCGCGCAGCAGTTCACCGTAGAGCGCTCCGTAGGTTCCGCAGAGCTGGATGGTTTCCTCGGCGCGGTCGTGCAGCCCGGTTGCGTAGGGCGCGGCGATGGCCGCCGCGGCGAGGCAGGACAGCGTGGACACCACGACCTGGGCGTGGAAGCGGGAGGAGTCGGCGATGACCGGCCAGGCGAGGAGCCCGGTGATGATGCTGAGTGCGGCGCCGGCGAGGTGGTACAGGCGGGCCCTGTGCAGCAGATGAACCGCTTCTCTCGGGGTGCGTTTCACCCAGTAACGGGCACGTGCGGCGCTGCCGTTGAGCCGGCCCCGGATCGTGTCGTCGACTTGCTGGGTACCGGCAGGACTTTTCTGTCGTCTGACCAACGTCAACAGCACACCCATCACTCCCGCGCTCTTCCGGTCGTGATTCCACAGTGACGTCAGTCAATCGCACTTTTGTATCGCGACGCGCCGATTCCCTGGGTAATGGCAGTCACCGGCCGCCGATCAGCTGTATGCCCGCGCGCCTTTGCGATCACTGCGGGGTGGGCGCACAGTGGGAAACGAGCCCAGCCGGGTGTTTCCGGGTGAAGGAGATACCCTGTGCCGGAGCCCCGGCCCGATTACGGCGGGCCGGGGCTCCATGTGACAGGGCGAGGCTGTCGTATCCCACAGGGACTTGTTCACGATCGGGTCGCTGCCGCGGTGTCCTCGGGACTACAGGTCGATGACGCGGAAGCTGCCCGTCACGGACGAGAAGAGTCCGAACCTGGAGTCACCAGGCAGGACCGTGACAAGGGGCTGGCCGGAGCAGTTGCCGCTGTTGAAGAACTCAACGACCCTGTCGGTACTGTTGCTGATGTTGGCGGTGCCACCCACCGGGGTGGTCACGGTGACGCATGCTCCGGGGTTCTCAGAGTACGTCCGCTCGTTGATCTGGATCTCGCCGTCGTCCTTCTTGTACCCGTCGTGGTCCTTCTTGCCGTAGTGGTCCTTCTTGCCGTAGTCCCAGTCGTGGTCGCCGCCGAGCGGGGCGGAGGCGGGGCGGACGGCTTCCCGGACGGACGGGGCGGACTGGGGGGCGTCCGCGGAGGCGTAGGTCACGCCGGTGACGGTCATGGCCACGGCTGCCGCGGAGCCGGCAATCAGGGCGACGGTACGTGTCTGCATCTCAGTTTTCTCCTTCTTCCAGGGAAATCGGCTGAGCTGCCGATCTGTGAATGAACCTACTGAGGGCATTTTCCGACGGCACCCTCAGAGATCACTAACGTGTGACGCACTGCGGCCAACCAGCCGTACGCGAGGAAATCCAGTGAACCTCCCAGCCCTCCTGATGAGCCATCAATAGTGGGAATGCACGGGCGACTTGACGAAGGGGTTAGGCCGGGCCGGTGAATGAACCGGCGGCCGTCACCCCGTCGGAGCGCCGGAGGCGTGTCGGACGTTGACAACGGTTCTGAACCGCCCCTCGAACGTCTGTCAAGGACCGAAGCCTGCCGTGTCGGGGCTCAGCGAGACGCAAGGGGTCGTCCCGCCGGGTGCAGGGCTGCGATCGGTTCGGGTGCGCTACACCGGCAGCCAGGAGGCGCCGATCCGGAACGCCGGGGCATGGGGCACCGGCCGCTGACATCGCGAGCGGTGTGACGTGGGCGGCCCTGCTCCCGGCACCGGGAGCAGGGCCGCCCACCGGGGGCAGGGACCGGCATGAGCCGCGGCCGCTGATCACCGCGGAGAGGGCCCGGCTCGGCGCCCGCAGCGAGCTGCCCGTGGCGGGCAGCCGCGGCACAGGGGCCGGAAGGGCATCGGCGGTGCGGTGCCCACGGCCTTTGCAGGAGTGCTCTCAAGGCACCTGGAGCCGGGCGGGCGGTATCCCGGGCGCCGGCGTGGGCACGGTGGGCGACACGCGCCACGCACCCGGCATCGCGCCGCAGCGCTCACTGCGGCCAGGGACGGACGTGGGCGCTGGCCGCGCCGATCGCCGCTCTCGCCGCCCGTTCCACCAGCGAGATCCCGCTTTTTATTGACGCGTTGCCGCTGCTGAGGACCGAGACCAGATACCGGCGCCCGTGCACCGTGACCTGACCGACGCTGTTGATGACCCACAGGCCGGTGGTCGTCCGCCGCAGCCAGCCGTTCTTGAGGGCCCATCGGGAGCCCGGGGAGCCGGCCGCGGACACCCCCCAGTCCTGGTCCTGCGCGATCGAGCCCATCAGCTCCCGGATACAGGCACGGGAGGCCTCGTTCAGCCCCTCGGGCGGGCGGGCGAGGGCCGCCGGCCCCCGCGCGAAGATCGCGCGCAACAGCTTGACCTGGTCCGTCGCTGTCGTCTGGGTGAGGCCCCATCTCATGCCGGGACCGCCCCGGGTCGAGGAAAGCCCCAGCCTCTCGCCAGCCGTGTCAAGGCCTTCCGCCTCGCCGATCGCCCGCCACAGGACATTCGTCGCGTCGTTGTCGCTCGTGCGGATCATCGCCTCGGCACTGCGGCGCTCCGCGGCTGTCAGCTCGCGCTCCTCGTCCTGCGCCTGGAGCAGCAGCGTCGCGAGGATGCCCACCTTGATGATGCTCGCCGTGTCGAATGCCGCGTCCTGCCCGTACGACGCGACCTCCTGGTCGGCGCTGTCCAGGGCGAGCACCGCCACCGCCAGCCGCCTGTCGCTGCCCGGCAGGACCGGCCTGAGCGCCCGCGCGAGAGTCGCACCCAGGTTCTCGCGCGCCGCTGGCCCGGGGGCCGGTGCAACCGTCCGCGCCACGGGCGCCTGCGCCCGGTAGGGCGTGCCGGCCACGGAACAGGCGGCGAGCGACACCACGACTGCGGTGGCGGCACAGCCCCTCAGCGTGTGGGCGCCAAGGCCGCGCGCCGTGTGCGTCCGGTTCTGTCTGTCGGGCATGGCGGGGCAGGCCTCGATAATCATGACGAGAACGACAGCGAGTGACCGAAAATACAATAAACCGGATGAGATGGCGGTGATGGACACCAGGGCAGCGTGTCGTTCCCGGGGAGGAGGGAGCAGCCTCATGGAGCCGGACGGCTTTTAAGACGTGTGGCACAAGGCCCTGGGCAGGAAGCCTCACCACCCCTCGCCCGGCTCTGGCTGCCCCCGCATTGCCGGATCGTCTCCGCACGCTCCCGGCAGCCCACCGGCCCGCGGTCCCCGCCTGCGTGGGCGGACCTGCTGCATGCCAGTGCGCCCGGCGAGCCGCTCGGGCTGAAGCGCCGCCGGGAGTCCGTACCACTCGCACGCGGCCCCGGTGAGCACGAGCAGCGGGTCGGCGTCCTTGCCGCAGCCGTGCAGCGCCGGGGCCCCGAGCCGGGCCTGGCTCAAGGGTGGCCGGCTACGCACGCCGGATCACGGCCGGGGCCGCCGGTGTTCTCGACTCGCCGCAGCCCGTGGGCGGTTCGGTCGGCCTGGCGACTTCTGTCACGGTCTCGTCGCACACCGGGGGGATGACAGGCGGTTCGCGACCGGGTCGGCCTTCGCGGGCCGCGCCCTGCCGGCGGCGCGCTTCCTGCGGGCGCCGCCGAGAGCGGCGCCCGCAGCTCCGGTACGACCGGATCCCGCACGGCGGATCTCGTACGACCGGATCCGGTCACCGGCGGCTGTGCGAACCCGTATCCCCGCCCTCTTCTCCAGCCGGTCTCCACGAGCCGTCCTCCTCACGGACCCGCCGTCGCGAACGCCCCGCCCCCGCCCTCGACGGGGGCGGGGCGGTGGAGAGCAGGCGCGGCCTACGCCGCGAGGACGGGCGCGGCCACCGGCCCCTGCCGCGTCAGGCGCCGTCCGGCCCGGCCGCGGCGGGCGGCGAAGACGTACAGGCGCAGGACGGCGAAGCGGGCTGTGCCGGCGAGGCCGGAGGCGCTGAGGTAGACGATCTGCTCGGTCAGCAGGCCGGGGGAGGGCTGCACCAGATGCAGGACGCACACGGCCATGCTGGTCGCCAGGTAGGCGGCGACGGCCGAGCCCGCCGACTGCCAGTGCTCCCGCCGGCCGGCGCCGCGCCCCTGGGCGAAGGTGTAGCGGGCGTGGAGTTCGGTGCACAGCAGGGTGGAGGCGGCGGTGATGGCCGCGTTCGAGACCGCCCAGGGCAGGGCCAGGGCCAGCAGCGGTACGGCGAAGCTGGAGAGGACTCCGACGCCGCCCCCGAGGAGCACGAACCGCAGGAACGAGGCGATGGGGCCGGGGCCGCCCGGCGTCGCCGGCTCGGGCCTGTGTGCCAGTGGCGACGTCATGGGGGTGCTCCTTGTCTCACGGGGCGTCAGGGGCTTTGGGGGCCTTACAGGCTGCGGGCGGTGATGTCGCCGTGCTGGGTGGTGGCGTGGAGGGTGAGGCCGGCGGCGGCGCCGTCGGTGTTGCGCAGTGCGTTGTCGATGCGGCCGTAGGCGCTGTGGGCGTTGAGGGTGGCGGAGGCCTTGCGGGCGGCGCCGACGGTGATGTCGCCGGACTGCGTGGTGAGCGTGACCGTGCCGTGGACGGCCTCGGTGATGTGCAGGTCGCCCTTGTGGGTGCTGATCTCGGCGGGGCCGCCCAGGCGGCCGAGGAAGATGTCGCCGGCGAGCAGGGTGAGGCGGGCGCTCGCGGTCTCGTCGAGCCTGACGGTGCCCTGCGCGCCCTCGAAGGTGACATCGCCGAGGCGTCCGGCGCTGCGGAACTCGGCGTCGGCCGCCTTCGCCTCGATGCGGGAGCCGGCGGGCAGCTGGACGGTCACATCGAGGGAGCCGGACGGTCCCAGGAGCCGGTTCTTCGCCGCTGCGGTCTCGATCCGCAGGACGCCGTCGCCGTAGCTGACCTCGGTCTGCTCGGCCGCCTTGATGTCGCGGCTCTTGGCGGCGTTGGCGGGCAGGACCTCGACGGTGGTGTCGGTGCGGTCGGCCGCGACGAGGCGGATGTGCCCGGCGGGGATGTCGAGGACGACGGAGATGGGGGCGGAGGTGGCGTACTGCTTCATGGGGTGATCCTTCGGCTCGTCGTTTCTGATGAAAGAAACGCTACGTTGCATTCAATGATCTGGCAACGAAATCGTTGCTCATAATCACCATTAATGCAGGTAGATGCCGAGAAATCGTTGCAACGGTTCTGAATCTAATGCAACAGCGCCTGCTTCGCTCATTGCAATGAATTGGGAGTGAACGCTATGCCGGACCCCAGGGGGCGGCCCGCCCGGCGCGCAGTTGAGCGGCGCGGGCGTTTCTTCAGGGCGCGGGAGCGGATGCGGATATCCGCACCTGGGACGCCATCGTCGATGCCTGGGCCAGGGGGGTGCCCGGGCGCTCGACGACGCCTGGATCGACGGATGGTCAATCCGGGATCGCAATGGGGGAAGTGCGAGTACGTCACCATTTCTCAGCACGCCCCGCATCCTGGTAACAGCTGTCACCATCGGGGGATGGCGAAGACCCAGCTGGGCGCGCGCGTCGATGACGAGATCGCGGAACTGGCCAGAGCCCGTGCCAAGGACCGCGGCCTGAGCGTCGGCGACTACATCGCCTCCCTCGTACGGGATGACGCCGACGGGCTACGGCAGCGAGGCATGGACGCCGCACGGCGCTTCCTCGACGAGCACCAGGCCGTCTTCGACGAAGCCGAAGACGCAGACGCAGGCGCAGGCCAGCACACCCCGGGAGCGCACGCCGCCTGATGGAACTGCACATCGACGTTCCCTGGATCCTGCAGGTCGCCGGGATCGCCGGCGCACAGGACCCCGCCCCCGACGACTACGGGGTACCGGTGGCCGCAGTCGCCGCTCACCGCGCTGAAGTGCTCGAACAGCCCGTCTACGACGGCCCCTACGCCCGTGCCGCCGCCCTGGTGCACATCCTCGGCCGCTGCCGCTGGCTGGAGCGCTCCGACATGGCCGTCGCCGCCGCAACGGGCGTGATGTACCTGGAGGCATCCGGCATCCCCGTCAAGCCAAACCACGAGGACGCTGTTGCCCTGCGCGACCTCCTGCGGGAACCCGCGTGCACCGCAGCGAGAATTGCCGCGCTCCTGCGCGCCTGGCCGCAGGCCACCTGACCCCGCCCTGTGCGGCATGTCGTTGCTGCACAGGCGCAGGCTCTGAGCTTGAGTTTTAACCTCCACCCGGTTACCAGGAGGCGCTGGGCGGCGTGAACGGCTACGAGGGCGACAGCTCGGCCCATGCCGGCATGTCGCGCTCGAAGGCGTCGCGTCCGGCCTGGACGAGCAAAAGCGCGTCGGTGCCGAACAGCAGGCGCGTCGGCGGGCCGGCCGCCACGATGCGCGGCACCGCGGCCGCGGCCTTGTCCGGGTCGCCCGGCTGGTGCCCGCTGCCGTGGATGCGCCGGGCGCGCAGCGGCTCGAACAGCTCGTCGTAGTCGGCGATCACACGGGCTGCGCGGATCATCGAGCGGCCGGCCCAGCCGGTCCGGAAACTGCCCGGCTCGACTGGCCGGAGGGAGCCGGCATGTACGACGTCATCGACGTCATCGACGAGGTCTACGCCACCCGGCACCGCCCATGGCGTGACGTCCCCCGAGCGGCCCCCGTCCTGCTCCGCGCGGGCGCAGGCGAGGGCGAGGGCGAGACGGCGGAGTCGTAGCTGGTGCGGGGGATCGACTGAGGCGTATCGGCGGCTGCGTGTCGGAGAATTCCTGCGTCCGGCCACCTCGCTTCACAGCGCACTGACGCAACCAGGCTGCGCGACACGCTGGTTGGCCGTCTGGCCCGATGACGAATCCGAACGAATATTCGCCATGTTTAGGTAAAGCTTTAGTATGCTCTTGGTCATGATCTGGTTTGACTTCGGAGGCGTACTCTCCCCGCCTGTGGCGGAGTTGTACGCCGACTACGAGCGCAAGACCGGGATTGCGCCCGCACAGCTCCAGGGAGCGATGAAGGCGGCCGGCGAGGAGCTGGGCATGCCGTCCCTGGCGCCCGTCGAGTTGGCCGTGGTCACCGAGGCCGAATGGGGCCGGGCGCTCGGCCGCATCTTGGCGGACCGGTATCCGGGGATCGACCTGTCCCGGGCACGTCTGGAGACCTTCGGAGAGCAGTGGTTCGAGGGCGTCACCGCGAACTCAGCCATGGTGGGCGCGCTGCGCCGCGCTCGCGAAAGCGGTTTCCGCGTGGGGATCCTGTCGAACAACGTCGTCGAGTGGGAGCCGTACTGGAAGGCCATCGTGGCCTCCGGCGGCGACGTCGACTGCCTCATCGACTCCTGCAAGGTCGGCCTGCGCAAGCCCGACCCGGAGATCTTCCGGCTGGCGGCGAGACGCGCGGGTGTCGATCCCGTGCTGTGCGTGCTCGTCGACGACCTCGCCGTCAACTGCGACGCAGCCCGGGCCCAGGGATGGCGCACCGTGCACTTCCGCGACAACTGCCAGGCCCTGCACGACCTCGGCCGGCTCACCGGACTGCCGGCCCCGTGCGGTGCTGCGCCCTTGGCCCCGTCGGCGTGACACGAGGGTTCATGCGGTCCGGCGGCAGCTCCCGCCGGCCGCTCCGGTGCACAAGAAGCGCTGCCGACGTCAGCGACGCCTCACGACGAACGTAAGGAAGTCATGGACAGCACCGCTGCGCCCACCTCCACCACCAGCGTGAAGAACATTCCGCATCTCGATCCGCCCCTCCCCTATGAGCCGTTGGCCGGTACCTCCGGCGGAGGCCTGCCGAGGGTCGCCCTGCCCAGCGGCCACGCAGCGGTGCATTTGACGCGCTACGCCGATGTCCACAAGGTGCTCACCGACCCGACGTTCAGCCGCACTCGGGCCAACACCGACGACGGGCCCAGCTTCCTGCCGATGGCCCTCGCCCCCGAGTTCCTCATCACCCTCGACGCCCCGCACCACGCACGGATGCGGAGCGTCGTGGCGGCCGACTACAGCTCGGCCGCGATCGCGAAGCTCCGGCCCACCATGGACACGGTGATCGACGAGCGGTTCGCCGTGTTGCGCGCGGAGGACCGGCCCGACCTCTTCCGCACCGTCCTCGACGTGGTGCCCGCCACGGTCAACTGCCGCCTCCTGGGCGTGCCGACGGAGTACATCGACTCCATCCGGCCCTGTGGCCGCACCGTGCAGATGGGGTCCGCCGACGATGTGCCCACGCTGATGGACCACTTCGTCAAGGTCTACGACTACGTCACAGACCTGGTCACCGGTGTGCGCCCGACGGATGCGGACGGTCTCGTCGCACGGTTCGTCGCCGGGCGTGATCAAGCCGAACCACCGCTTACCGACAAAGAGTTGGTGGGCATTCTGCTTGCCGCAGTCGTGGCCGGGGACCAGAACACCCTCTCCGTCCTCGCCAAGGCGGTGTACACGCTGCTGTGTGCCCCCGACCTGTGGCGGCGTCTCGTGGAGGATCCGGGTATGGCGCCGCGGCTGACGGAGGAACTGATCCGGCTCATACCCCTCGGCGTCAGCTCGACCTTTCCGCGCATCGCCACACGTGAGATGGAGACGGCCGACGGGGTGGTCCACGTGGGCGACGTCGTGTACGCCGATGCGTTCGCTGCCAACCGCGATCCCGACGTCTTCCCGCACCCCGAGATCATCGACCCCGAGCGCAGCGGAGAGCGGCATCTGCAGTTCGGCTACGGAATGCACCACTGCATGGGCGCCGCCCTGGCCCGCCTTGAGATCAGTGCGTTGCTGACCAGGCTGGCACGAGACTTCCCCGCACTCGCCCTGGACGTGGATCCGGAGTCGCTGCCCTGGGACCAGGGGATACTGCTGCGCCGACCGACTTCGCTGCCGGTGCGTTGGTAGCGGCGAGAGCGGGGCATCGCTGCGTCTCGGATCTGGGGAGGAATCCGAGACGCGGCCCTGCAGGTGTGGTCAGCGCGCTGCGGGCGATCCCACGAGGGCTGTCAGCACGCTGGTGAAGGTGGTGTCGTCGCCCTGCGAAGCGAGGACCTGGACCTTTTGCTGGTCCCGTGCGCGGGTTGGCTCCGGCTCGGCCGACAGGCGGCAGGGGGCGTCGAGTTCGGTGAACTGCAGGAAGCTCGACTCCATCCTGAAGGGGTAGGCATTCGCGCCGCATACGGCGTGCGTGGCCTGGCGTGCGGCTTCAAGCACCAGCATGCCGGGGGAGTGGTCCAGCGGGTGGTCGAACAGAACCGGGTGGGACGTGTCGTTGCGCAGTGTCCAGCGGCGGTGATGCTCAGTCGGCGAAAGCACCACGTTGTCCTCCCGGTCGCGCGCCACCCGGCTTGGCAGGACCGGCGGCGGAGGAGCCCCGGCCGCCGCGACGGCACGCTGCAGATCGGCGTAAGGGCCGCGCAGGCGACGGTATATGGAGGGTGCGTGGCAGGAGAATCGGGCTTCTGCCGTGCCCAGATGTTCACCGCCGCGCAGGGCGATGACGTGCAGGGTCAGTGCGGCCAACTGGCCTCCGCCTCGGTACCGGATGTCCGAGCAGGTGATGTACAGCTCGAGCTCGGTGGGGCCCTGCCCGGTCCGCATCGCCGAGGGAACGACCTCGGAGGTCACGTACTGCCAGATCAGGTGGTGTCCGAAAGGCAGGCCGTAGCCGGCGTGCGACAGCAGAGGAAAGCACTGGCGCACGCTCTCGGTGAAGAGCATCGGATCGTGCCGGCCGTTCTGCGACAGATAGAAGCGGTGACGTGTCGGCCAGCGGACGGAGACGACGAATGTATCGGGACGGAACGACTCCCAGCCCGTGACCAGAACTTCAGATTCATCCCGTTTGTGTACGTAATGCGGTGGAACTATTGAGCCTGCTCGGACAGGTGTGAGTTCGTTGATGACAGGCATGGATGCCCCCCGCTGCCTGGAGATGGTGGACGCTTCGCCGTGCTGAGTTGGCACTGTCGCGACGCACTAGCAACATAACGAGTGTTCTTTTTGTTGTCGAGGGCTGACGCGAACTTGACACTCACCTGAAGTTGCGTCCGGGGGGCTCAAGGGGAGACGTTGCGGCGCTTGGAGTCGGCAGTCGGACCCTGCTCCGCGATGGAAGGGTGTTGGTGAGGCCTGTCCAGGCTTGTCGCGTGCGCAACTTGGCCGGAATTGATCTGTCACGGTGAGTGGCGGAGGTGGTCGGGCGACGGTGTCGGTGGCCGACTTCCGTCGTGGGTGGAGGACTTCGTGTGGCCTCGTGGGGATGGGTGAGATTTTGCCAATGCTTGCAGGTTGCAGTTGGCTGGCGCGACGTGAGGCCAAGTAAAATAACGGCCGTTCGTTTTGGTTGTCCCGGGAGGTTGGGCGCTTAATGGTGGATCCCAAACAGGAGCGTGCCCTCAAGACGCGCGACGACATCCTTCATGCTGCGGCCAGCGCCTTTGATGAGCTCGGCTATAAGGGCGCCAGTGTGCGGGAGATCATGCGGCGAGCCGGCGTGACGCTGGGTGCGCTGTATTTCCACTTCGAGAACAAGGAGGCGCTGGCACGCGCTGTCATGCTGGCCCAGCCCCAAGAGCTCGTCCCGCGCCTGCACTCTGTAGGGGTGCAGCGCATGGTCGACTTCTCGCTGGTGTGGGCGCATCAGCTGAACGTCAACCCGTTGATGCGAGCGGCTGTGCGGCTCGCCGTGGAACAGCAGGCTCTCGGCATCGGGGACGACGTTTCCTACGGAGATTTCGAGGCACTCTTCGCGGGTTGGCTCAAAGAGGCCGATGACAAGGGCGAGTTGGCGCGCGGGGTGGAACCCGAGGTCGTGGCCCAATTCCTGGTGGGGGCATTCACGGGAATCCAGCACTATGCGCACTTGGCCGGGAGCACTGACACCCTCCCCGAGCGCGTCATTCGAATGTGGACATTGCTGCTGCCCGGCGTCGCGAGGCCGGAGGTGGTGAAGAGGATCGACCTGGACCCGGGGCGCGGCGAGTAGGTCCCGCCCTCATGTGAATAGACGGCCTCGTGCGAGCAGACGGCGCTCAATGAGGACTGTGTGCACCTGCGGTCAGAGTCGGTCACAAAAGTGAATGACCTTGGCGTCACTCGGGCAATATGGAACAGTTCCACTTGGCTGAAGGGGGAGGGCTGTGCCGTACATGCCTGGTCAGGGTGAGGAAAGAGGCCTGTTGAGCGGGGCCACGGTCATGATCGCTGGGGCCTCCAGCGGAATCGGTGCCGCCGCCGCCCGGCTGTTCGCCGCCGAAGGAGCGTCGGTCGTCCTCATGGCCCGTCGCGAGGACCGGCTGCGGGCGTTGGCCGAGGAGATCACC
This sequence comes from Streptomyces sp. DG2A-72, assembly GCF_030499575.1. Taxonomy (NCBI): domain Bacteria; kingdom Bacillati; phylum Actinomycetota; class Actinomycetes; order Kitasatosporales; family Streptomycetaceae; genus Streptomyces; species Streptomyces sp. DG2A-72. The sequence continues at coordinate 120,938 of NZ_JASTLC010000003.1, read as the reverse complement.
GCGGCGGGCGGCAGGGCGCTCGCGGCGCCGGGCGACGTCACCGACCCGGGAGATGCGGCGCGGGTCGTCAAGAAGGCGGTCAACACCTACGGCGGACTCGACGGAGCATTCAACAACGCAGGCTGGGCGACCGCAGGGACGCCGCTGCATGAAACCGACGACGCGGTGTTCACTCAGGCACTCGACGTCAATCTGCGCGGCGTGTGGAACTGCCTCAAGGCCCAGATCGGCGTCATGCTTGAATCCGGCAGGGGCGGCTCCATCGTCAACACCGCCAGCATCGCCGGCGTTCTGGCCACCGGCGCGACCGCCCCGTACATAGCCGCCAAGCATGCGGTGATCGGCCTGACACGGGCCGCAGCGGACGAATACGGGCAACGAGGCATCCGGGTCAACGCGCTGGTCGTGGGCAGCACACGTACCGAGCTCATCAGGAGTGTCCTGGAGTCCGCACCAGCGCTCGAAGAGGTATTCACCATGCGCTCTTTGCAGAAGCGCATGGCCCACCCCACCGAAGTGGCGCAAGCGGCCGCCTGGCTCTGCAGCGACCGTGCCTCCTTCGTCACGGGTGCCGCGATGCCCGTCGACGGAGGCTGGACCGCGGCCTGACCTTCGCGCCGCAGACCTCGACTTCCCCGGAAAAGAGGGAAGGATGACGCTCGGCTCCCGAGTCGCACAGGGGCGGCGAGGCCCGACGGCCGGCCGCCCGTCGTCGTACGACTCGAGAGGACAGCTTCCTGCGCGTGGAGATCTGGTCGGACCTCACCTGCCCTTGGTGCTACGTCGGGCACGCCCGCTTCGATCAGGCGCTTGCCGCCTTCCCGCACCGGGAGCACTTCGAGGTCGTGCACCGGTCCTACGAGCTCGAGGTGGTCAGTTCGCGGGTGACCGCGACCGGGGTCTCCAGGGGTGGCAGATGGCCGGCCCCGGGCACCGTCACGAGCCGCCCGTGCGGCAGCAGAGCGGCGGTGTCACGGGACTCCTCCGCGGTGACCAGCGACCACGCAGATCGTGCTCGCCCCCTCCGGCACGGACTCGGGTCCTCGGCGGCCCGCTGCAGATAGTCGTCGTTCCTCGGTGCCGGGCGCGCGGAGGGTGTCGGCCCCTTCGGCCAGCCGGGCCCACTGGTCCGGGTCCTGTCGGAAGAGGCGGTCCTTGATCTGGGTGGGGCGGACGCCGTCTTCGACAGGGACTGCCAGTCGCGCACGAATGCGTCGGTGTCGAGCAGCGCCAGGGACGGTTGCGCGAGCCGTCCCGTGGTGCGGGCCCGGTCGTAGTCGGCTAACTCGCGGCGCAGGGCCCGGTCGAGGCGCTCGGGGAAGCGCCCGGCCCCGTCCTGGCTCCAGGGGGTGTGCGGAGCGAGGGCGAACTCGTAGGCGGGGGAGCCCGGTTGGGCCCTCGGCCGGGAGGAGAGCCAGGGCCGGGGGGCGGGCCGAGGCGGCAGGCCGCGTTGCGCACCTCGAGGCCGCCCACGCCCAGGGCCGCCGTGAGAGCCCGGATCACCTGGGCGTCACGCAGCCGCTTGCCGGCGTGGTCGGAGCGGGTGGAGCGGCCGGTGTACTCCAGGCGCGGCACGCCGTCGGCGTGGTCGACCACCCGGACCACATCGCCGACCGCGTACCGGTAGAGGCCGCCGACATGGCTGAAGACGACGTGGTAGTCGCGGTCCGGCTCCAGCTCGTGCGGCGCGAGGGTCTCCGAGCCGGCGCACAGGTCGGCGTCCGCGTCGGCGAACTCGTACACCGAGGCCGTCACCACCAGGCTGCCCGCGCTGGGATGCCGGTCGAGGGCCACGCCGACGGGCCCTTCCGAGGCGGCCACCGGGGCGGGAAGCACGGTCACCGCGGCGCCGAACTCCTCGCGCAGACACGGCAGATACAGGGCAGCAAGGCCGGTGGTCCAGCAGAACAGGGCCCGCATGTTGGGCCAGACATGGGCGGGGCGGACCGTGCCGTACCGCTCGGCCAGTTCCTCGAGCCGGCGGGCCCGCCCGGGGTTGGGCGCGGTGGGCGGAAGGCCGCCCAGGGTGCCGTCGCGGACCTCCTTGACGATCCGCGGCCACCACGGGTTCAGCTGATACGGCAGCGCCACCATCGCCGCGTTGATGCCGATGACACAGCGCACATCGCTCTCCACGGCGAGCCGGAGCCGCAGATACATCTTCTCCAGGTGAGCGTCCGCCGCGACCGGCACGGGCAGTGACCCCCAGGGCGCCCCGGTACCCGGCTCGGCGGACAGCGGCTCGCCGAACTTCGCGCCGAAGCCGACCTGGCTCGCGCCCACATGAGGGTGCCCGGAGGCGGTGGTGGGCGGCGCAGTCCCAGCGGGTCGTGCTTCAGGTTGAGCACCGCGTCCGGGCGGCCGATGACGTCCGGGAAGTGCTCGATGAGCGGGGCCCACGCCGCGTAGTAGAAGGGGAAGAAGGTGGTGTGCAGCCAGGTCTGAATGACTCTCATGGTGCGGTGGCGAGTGCCGCGGCCACTTCCAGCGCGAAGGTCGCCGTGGCGCTGCCCAGCTTCTCGGCGCCGGGCCGGGTGAGCTCCGCGTACGAAGAACGGCGGTCGTCCGTGCCGACGCGCCGGGCCACCAGCGCATCCGTCTCCAGACGCGACAGCATCCGGCTCATCGTCGAGGACGAGACGCCCACCGCGTCGGCCAGTTCCATGACGCGCAGCGGGCCGCCGCCCGCGTCCTTGAGGGCACTGAGCGTGAGGAAGTCGGACAGGCCGATGCCGTGGCGGCGCAGGAGCGCCCGGTCGACCGCGTTCCCGACCCGCCACGTGAGGATGATCTGCTGCCGCCACCGGGCGGGTTCGGCCGTCACCACCGGCTGCTGCCCTGCGCGGCGCCCGCCCGGGCGGGGACGGTGTCCTCGGCCCGGGCGGCGGCGATGGCCGCCCGCAGACGCGCCACGGCCGGCACACCCTCGATGCGGTGGGTGCCGTCGACGATGACGGTGGGCACGCTCGTGATGCGGTGCCGGTCCGCCGCGGCGAGCGCGCACCGATGCGCGGTGGCGTACGTGCCCTGCTCCAGGACGGTGCGGAACTCGGCCGCGGGCAGGCCGAGTTCGGCGGCGATCCGGGTCAGTACCTCCAGATCGCCGAGGTCACGGTCGACGTGGAAGAACGCCCGCAGCATCCGCGGCACACAGCTCTGGCCGAGACCGTGCCCGCGCGCGAACTGGTAGCGCTCGAAGGCGAGCCGGGTGTACGGCTGCGGCGACACGTCCGGCAGCCGGCCGGCCGGCCCCATCCGCTCGGCCGGCGGATACACCGAGCGCTCCCAGGCGCCCTGCCGATATGAGCCCTCGGGACGCAGCGTGGGCGTCGGGTGCGGCCGCAGCTCGAACGGCATCCACTCGATCTCCGCGTCCGCGCCCAGGACCGCCTGCCGCAGCGGTTCCTTGGCGAGCAGGCAGAAGGGGCACACGTAGTCGGACCAGACCTTGATGCTTACCATCACCCGTAGCGCCTCCTGTCTTGCCGCATTTGGATTCGAACCGTCGTCCGTGGCACCGCAGATCGCCCTTCGGGCTCGTCCTCGATCGCCGGACGGGCTCGATCTGCTCCCTGCCGGGCTCGGCTCAGCCTCGGCCGACTGCCGCCGGCTCTTCCTCGCGCTCACGCGTCCCGCAGGCAGGCGCCGAAGACGCGCTCTGCTTCTGCAGCGCAGCGCAGCTGTCCGCCGAGCCGCAGGCCGGGGCCGGGAGCAGGCTGAGCGGTTCCGGCTCCTGCGTCTTGGTCGGGGCGTCCTTCTTCAGGGCCAGGGCGAGGAAGCCGCCGAGGAGCAGCAGGCCCGCCCCGATCAGACCGGCAAGGCGCAGGCCGGAGACGATGTCGGAGCCGGCGGCGGTGGCGTACGTACCGGTGAAGGTGGAGTTGGCGACGGCGACCAGGACCGCGAGGCCGACGGCGCCGCCGACCTGCTGGGCGGTGGAGGCCATCGCGCTGGCCATGCCCTGCTCCTCGTCGCCCACGCCGGAGCCCGCGGAGGCGAAGACCGACACGAAGACGAGTCCGCCGCCGATGCCCCAGATGATCGAGCCGGGCAGCAGGGCGTAGAAGGAGCCGCCGGTGGTCATGACGGCGGCGGTCAGGCCGATGCCGATACCGTTGACGATCATGCCGGTGGCGAGCGTGACGCGCAGGCCGTAGCGCTCCATGAACCTCGGCGCGAGCTTCCCGGAGCCGATCATGGAGGCGAGGGTCAGCGGCAGGAAGGCCAGACCGGCCTCGATGGCGCTGTAGCCGAGCACGGGCTGTACGTAGGTGGTGAAGATGTAGTAGCCGCCCGCGAGCGCGGTCTGGAAGACGAGAAGCACCGCGACGGAGACGACAAGGGGCCGGTTCTTGAGCAGCCGCAGCGGCATCAGGGGCTCACGCGTCTTGGCCTCGGTGACGAAGAACGCGGCGAGCAGCACCACGCCCACGATCAGGGCGCCGAGCGGCAGTGTGTGCGTCCAGCCCTCCTCGGGCCCGGTCACCAGGCCGGTCACGATCGAGGAGACGCCGACGGTCGCGAGGATCGCGGCCGGCAGGTCGAAGCCGCCCGCGGAGAGATTGGCGCGCCCGTCGCGGCGGATCGCCTTCGGGGCGGGGAGCAGCACGATCAGGGCGAGCGGGACGTTGATGAAGAACACCCAGCGCCAGGAGGCCAGATCGGTCAGGACGCCGCCGAGCAGCGCGCCGGCGGCGAGCCCCAGGGAGCCGGCCGCGCCCCAGACGGCGAACGCCTTGGTGCGCAGGGTGCCCTCGAAGGACGTGGCGATCAGGGCGAGTACGGCGGGGAAGAGCAGCGCACCGCCGACGCCCTGCACGAGGCGGGCGCCGATCAGGACGCCCTGGGTGGTGGCGAAGCCGCCCACGAGCGAGGACACCGCGTAGAAGACCAGACCCGTCAGGAAGAGCCGACGCGCACCGATCCGGTCCACCGCCCGGCCGCCGAACAGGAGCAGACCGCCGAAGGAGACGGCGTACGCGGAGACGACCCACTGCAGCGACTGCGCGGAGAAGTCCATGGACTCCCCGATGTCGGGCAGGGCGACGTACACGATGTTGTAGTCGACGCTGATGATGAACTGGGAGAAGGCCAGCAGGAACAGGACGAGACCTGTTCGCTTTGCTGGAGCCGTGGTCATGGGACCTCCTGGGCCTGACGGTGAATCAACTTGCGGGCAGGGAGTGGGTGTGTGGTGTGCGAAGAGCCCCAACTGGCAGCGGCGTGAATTCGGTCCGGTCGCGGTGGTGGATGTGGTCCCATGGCTCGAATCATCCGAGTGCCGTCTTGAAACCGACGACGGCCTCGCCCCAGGGCGCGGGTTTCGCGATCACGGCTCGCAGGGCGCGCACCGGGCGCGGCGGCAGATCGGCCGCGGCCACCCCGGTTGCCTGGCCGTCCGCGCCGTACAGGGCCGCGGCGCTCAGTCGGCCGCCGCATCTCGGTGTGCACCAGCTCGGCCAGGGAGAGCAGCCCGTGCGCCTGGATCCTGAGGTCGTACTGGTCTGACCAGAAGTAAGGCACCGGAGTGAACTCAGCGGCAGTCAGGCCCGGTTGGGGCCGCAGCGCGGCGAGCAGGTTTCGGGCCGCTGCCGTTCCCTGCCCGGTGGCGTCCATCCGGTGCTCGATGCGCACCCCACGCTCGTAGGCCGGGTGGCGCCGGCGAGCCACGTCGGCCGCGTACAGGCCGGGCGCCGCCGCGCAGTACGCCTCGCAACCCAGGCCGTCCGTGAGGTCCAGGCCCTCGGTGCCCGCGAGCCACGCCGCCGCGGGTGTCGACCCGGCCGCCGTCAAGGCGAGGTCCGCGGGCAGCTCGGTGCCATCGCCGAGGTGCACCGAGCGCACGGTGTCGTCCACACCCGTGGTCGTGTGGACCGGGGCGGGCAGCGCGCCGGGACATGGCCCGAGCGTGCCCTCCACCGGCGTCCGAGCGGGTCCGGCGAGTGCCGCCTTGTGCCCCAACTCGCCGACGACCGCAGCAGGTTCACTGCCGAGGACGCCATTGCCGACCACGACCACCCGCTGCTGCAGCATGCGAAGCAGCTCCCGCAGCGCCATGGCGTCATCCATGCGGCGCAGGCTCCGTACGCCTGCCACGCACTCGGCGCCCGGGAACGCGCGGGCCGGCAGACCGGTCGCGGCGAGAACGCCCACGCCGAGCCGTACATCGAGGCCGAGGGCGTACAGCTGCTCGCGGGTGCGCAGCCGGGCGCGCTCGGGACTTGACGCGCCGGACAACAGCTGCTTCGACAACGGCGGCCGGTCGTGCGGCAGATGAGGCTCGGCCCCGATCCGGCTCAGCCCGCCCTGCCACCCGTGGCGGCGCAGCGCCTTTGCCGCCGCGAGTCCCGCGGCCGAGGCACCGACGACGGCGATACGGTCCCCACTCATCCCTCGACCTGTATCGCCGCCGCCGGGCAGATCGCCGCGGTCTCACGCACCGTGTCGTGCTGCGCCGCGGCAGGTTCGGCATCGAGGACGCCGGCGAGGCCGTCCTCGTCGCGCTGGTCGGACACATCGGGCGCCGGCATGACGTACTGGTCTGCGCCGACGCACCTGTCGTGATCCACGGTGACCTTCATGGGCAAGCTCCTGGGCGGAAGACGGGGCGGGGCGTGGCCGGCTCGTGCCCCGCTCAGCCGAACCGCAGCGGCAGCTCGTTGGGTCCTGTGATGCCGACGGCGGGGCGCCAGCTGACCTCTCCCGCGAGCAAGGGCGGCCCCAGCTTCGCGGCCAGGGCGGGCAGCGCCTCCGCCAGTTCCATCCGGGCCAGCGGAGCGCCCAGGCAGTAGTGCGGACCGCCGCCGAACTGCAGCACCCCGGCCTGCCGGGGCACCGTGATGTCGAAGGTCTCGCCGCCCGGGTAGGCCCGCGGATCGCGCTGGGTGGCCTGCACGCCGATCAGGAACATGGTGCCCGCGGGGAAGGTCTCGCCGCGGAACTCGAACTCCTCGACGGCGTTGCGGAAGACGGCGTTGGAGGACGGGCGCCAGCGCATGACCTCCTCGACCGCCTGCACGGCGAGATCGGGCCGCTCGCCGAGGATCCGCCACTGGTCCGGGTACTCGACGAAGGTCGCCATCGCGTTGGCCAGCTGCAGCCGGGTCGTGTCGTGGGCGGCGAACACCATGGTGACGACCAGGTTGCGCAGCTCCTCGGGGGTCACATCGCCCTCGGTGTTGCGCACCGCGACCAGGGCGGAGATCAGGTCGTCGCCCGGGTGCGCGGCCTTCTGTGCCATCAGTTCGTCGACGTAGCCGTACAGACCGGTCACGGCCGCCTCGACGCGCGCCGGGATGTCACCGCCGGCCGCCAGGCTGAAGACCAGACCGATGTCCGAGCTCCAGGTGCCGAACCTCGGGAAGTCCTTGGCCGGCACGCCGAGCAGCTCGGTCATCACCGTCAGCGGCAGCCGGTCGGCGAAGTCCGCGTAGAAGTCGCACGGTCCGGCGGCGGCGAGTTCATCGGCCAGGCGGTCGGCGCTCTCGCGGATGACGGGGCGCAGATCGTTCACCATGCGCGGCGTGAACGCCTTGTTCACCAGGGACTTGAGCCGGCGGTGGTGAGAGCCGTCCTGGTTGACGAGGGCCCCCACGAACCAGTCGTAGACCGGGCCTTCGGTGATGCCGTTGCTCTTCATGAAGCCCGGGCCGTCATGGGTGAGGCGGCTGTCCCGCACGAGGTCGTTGGCCTCCGCGTGCCGCAGCACGAGCTGCCCGAGCGCGGTGTTCGCGTACCAGTGCCGCTCCTGCGCCTCGGTCACCTCGGGGTTCTCGAAGCGGAACGCGGGATCGACGACGTCGAGGTACGGGACGTCGGTGGAGACCGGTGCGGAGTCGACAGCCGCTGACATCTTCGACCTTCCGTTCGGGGTGGTGAACAGCTCCAACTGGCGGGCGGGAAGGGTTCGGTCCCCGAATCGGAGTGATCTGGGTCACATAACGCGCGGGCGGTGGGCGGCCTTTCGGGGCCGCGACCATCGGCGGGTCACGGGGCGCTCCACCCACGCGTACATCGCCCAGGCGAGCAGAAGGGACACCGCGGCCTCCGCGATCAGCACCGCGATCCCCACAGGTGTGCTGAGCATCCGTTCGCCGAGCAACTCCCGTACGAGGGTCAGGACGGTGTAGTGCACCAGGTAGAACGCGAACGAGACCTCACCGAGCCAGGTGGCCACGCGCCGGCTGAACACGGTGCGCCGCCCTTGCGTGTCGGCGAGCGCCCCGGCTGCGATGAGCATCGCCGCCGGCACCACGCACATCACGCGCAGGCCGTAGAGCAGCGGTGTGAAGGAGGCCACGGCGTAGGAAACGGCGAGCAGCACCCCGGACCAGACCATGCCGATGTCGCGCCAGCGGCCGGTCATCACCGCACGCGCCACGAAGATGCCGAGCACGAAGTCGAGCAGCCGCGCGGGCGGGAAGATGTACGCGAACCAGAAGTAATTGGCCGAGTCCCCCGGCTCGTTGGGTACCACTTCGGTGCCGATCGGGATCAGCGTGTACGTCAGGAGCGGGGTGAGCGCGATGGCGGCGGTGGTCCCGGCGATCCAGAACTTCAGGCGCCGAGCCGGGATTCGCTTCGCCACGACGTACAGCGCCGGGAAGCACAGATAGAAGAACGCCTCCGTGGACAGCGACCAACCCGGGTTGTTCACGGCGAAATTGGTCGTGACGTCCGGGATCCACGACTGCACCATGAACAGCGTTGCCGCGCCCTGCCACACCTCGGTGGCCGACAGGTCGACAAGAAGCAGCGCGAGGAACCACGACACCAGATAGGCCGGCACGATCTTGGCGTAGCGCCGGCGCCAGAAGGCCCGCGCCAGATCACCCTCGCGGGCCGACCAGGTCAGGATGAACCCGCTGAGGATGAAGAAGAAGGTGACGCCCAGGCCGCCGGACTGCGCGGCCAGGACGTAGAACCGTCCCGCCAAACCGTCGTCGGCGAATACCCGCGTGTCGGAAAGCGGCAGCGCGGCGTGGAAGAGGAACACCAGCAGGGCCGCGGGGAAGCGCAGCCCGGTCAGCGTCGGAAGCCTGCCACCGCCCAGGGTGACGCCCTGGGCGGTTCCTGCCGCAGTTCCGGCCGTGGCACTGGCGCGTGGGGCGACGGCTTCGGAAGGCCTGGTCAAGTCCTCGGTGCTCATGGAACGTCACCCCTGCGGTAGTGCCCCCTGGAGCGGGGCTCCTTGAGTTACTGCGTGCCGGGCACGCCGCCGAAGCGGACCGGGTTCGACAGGGTCACGTCGTGGCTCTTCACATCGATGGTGATCCGGTCGCCGTCGGCGATCCGGAAGCCGTCGTGGAAGCTGGCCTCGTCGGCGCCGAGGAGGATGTAGTTGACGAGCCCCGGGCGGCGCACGGCCGGGTACTCCAAGAGGTTGTCCGCCATGTCACGGACCGTGAAGTACAGGGCGTCGGCACCACAGTCGAAGGGCCCCTCCCAGGCCGTGACGCCGGCGCGCTCGATGACGGTCGTGCCGGTCACCGTCTGCGGCGGCTCGCCCAGGAAGAGCCAGGGGGTGAGGGAGGTGTCGCACAGCTTGCAGTACGGGTTCCAGCCCGGGTTCTGCCGGTGCAGGCCGATGTCGCACAGGTCGTTGCCGAAGGTGTAGCCGGCGTAGTGCGGGGTGCCCTCGTCGTCGTTGACGTAGACGAGCGCGACCTCCGGCTCCTCGATCAGGGCGACGGCCTTCGCGGGCACCGTCAGTGTCTCGCCCGGCATGCGCAGCCAGTCGCCGAAGCCCTTGAAGAACCAGTTGGGCGCCACGAACTCGGTCTCGTTGGTGGGCTCGTCCTCGTACTTGGACTTGTGGGTCCGCATAAAGCCGCTCACCAGGGCGTTGTTGCTGCCGGTGGGCAGCAGCGGCGGGAGCAGGCGCAGCGGGGCCGCGCCGTCGACCGTGATCGCCTCGGTGTCACGGACCAGGGCCTCGACGGCTGCCTCGGCGCCGCCCGCGGCGATGATCGCCGCCTGCACCTGGCCGTCGGCCACCTTGTGCAGGGTCAGCTCCTGGCCGGGCACCGGCCGGGCGAAGCCCGCGTACCGCTCGCCCTCGTACTCGCACTCGAAGAGGATTGACATGGTGTACGGCCCTCCAACGGCCGTGTGCAGCAAGGTCTGTAAGGACAGCGGGAAGGGAACCGCATGCCGGGGACCGGGGGAAGGAACCCCGGCATGCGGTGGCTGACGGCCGGTCAGGCGGCGTTGGGGGTCCCCCCAGCCGTGGCTGGGGGAGCGACGAACGCCGGACCGGCCAGATCGGCGAGCACCTCCTCCACCCGGTCGAGCGAGGACCGGATCCACGGCAGGGCGGTGGGGTCGGCAGCCGCGAGGGCGGCGGTGCGCTCCTCGTCGGTGTCGCCGTAAAGGCGGCTGGTCGCCGCCCGCACCCGCAGCGCCGCCACGCTCTCGCCGAACGCGCTCGCCGCGATCACGCCCACGCCGTGCCGCTCGACCAGGAACCGGGCCAACTCGGGCCCTGTGTACACCCCGTGGGTCCGCACCAGCTGGGTGCGCAGCGGCCCGAAGTCGGGGTACAGATAGCAGGTCGCGCGCACGGGGGTGAGGACCGCGCCCGCCGCGGTGAACCGCTCGGCCATCGCCCGGGCGATGGCGCCGTGCAGCCGCCGGCTCGCCGCCACCCGCTCGACGATCTCCTCCGGCTCCCCGAAGGCGTACGCCGCCGCCTCTTGCACCGGCGCCACCGGGCTCGACCAGATCTGGCTGGCGATCTTGACGAGCCGGGAGTGCAGATCGCGCCCGAGGGCGCCGTCGGGCAGCCGGGCGACACCGAGCCGCCAGCCGCCGACGGCCAGGTTCTTGGTCAACCCGGTGGTCACGACGGTGCGTTCGGGAGCGATGCGCGCGGGCGAGAGGGCCTCGGTCGACGGGTCGAAGACCAGGTCGCAGTAGATCTCGTCGGAGATGATGACGAGATCCAGGTCCCTGGCCGCCTCGCCGAGACGTCGTACCGTCTCGGGCGAGGCGACCGTGCCGGTGGGGTTGTCCGGCAGGGTGACCACCACGGACCGTGGATCGTGTCCGGCGGCCCGCGCGGCGGTGACGGCCTCGCGCAGGAGCTCGGGGTCGGGCACGCCGCCCTCGCCCGGCACGATCGGCACCGACAGCGGCCGCACCCCGGCGAGCCGGGCGTGCGCCGCGTAACTGACCCAGCTGGGCGTCGGGATGACCACATCGCCGCCGACCGCCAGGACGAGCGCGAACAGAAGCGGCTTGCTGCCCGGACCGCACACCACAAGGTCCGGATCCGTGTCCAGGCCGCGGCGCCGCCAGTAGCCGGCGGCGGCCGTGCGCAGCGCGAGACTGCCGGCCACCGGGCCGTAGGAGGCCCCGTCAGCGGCCTGGGCGAGCCGGTCCCGCAGTGCGGGGTGGACGGGCAGGCCGATCTCGCCGCTCGTCATGGCGATCACCTGCCGGCCCTCGCGACGCCGGCGCGCGACGGCCTCGTCGGCGGCGAGCGTCGCGGACATGCTGACCGGTGCGGACGTGGACACCGCGCTCACCTCTCGCCGTACATCTGCCGCAGGGTGGCCTTGCGGACCTTGCCGGTCAGGGTCTTCGGCATCACGTCGATCACCTCGAGGCGCTCCGGCAGAAACCGCTCGTCCTGGTTGGCCTCGCGCAGGTGATCACGGATCTCGTCGAGGGTGGGGTGGACGTCGCCACTGGCCACGACCACCGCGATGATCGGGTCCTCAACCCGGCCCGAGGGCCCGACCAGGGTGGCCTCGGAGACCTTCGGGTGCCGGTTGATGATCGACTCGATCTCGGCAAGGGGCACGACCATGCCGTCCCGCTTGATGGCGTCGCCGGCGCGGCACAGGATGCGGATACCGCCGCGGCCGTCGTCGCGGGCCACGTCACCGGTGTCGAACCACGAGTCGTCGAGGAGCTTCTCGCGGTACTCCGCCTCCCGCCGGAAGTAGCCGAGCGCCTGCGACGCCCCGCGCACCCGAAGCCGGCCGACGGGGGCCCGCTCCGTGGGGTTGAGACACTTGTCGATCCGGATCTCCATCGCGTCGATCGGCCGGCCGTTGCTGTGCGCCGCCCAGTCCTGGTTGTAGTCGAGCTTGGTGATGGTCACCGGGCCGTTCTCCGACATGCCCCACAGCGAGTACGTCCGCGCGCCGAGAGTCGCCCGCAGGTCGTCCACCAGCGGCTGCAGGACCTGCGCCGAACCGGTCACCACATGGCGCAGCGTGGACACGTCGCGCGGCTCGGTGCGCTGCGACTGCGCGATGTCGGTGAGGGTCGGAGGCGGCCCGTACAGGAGCGTGGCGCCGTACTTCTGCACCAGGTCGAGCAGCGCCTCGTTCTTGCGGCGGTCCTGGAAGGCGATGGTGCCGCCCAGCATGACGCTGGCCAGGATGCCCTGCCCGAAGCCCGAGTAGTGCACCAGCGGGGTGGTCACGGCGGCCACCAGGTGCTCGTCGAGCAGGAAGGTGTCGACGTACCCGCGGATCGCCGAGTGGATGGTGTTCTGGCTGTGCAGCACGCCCTTGGACTCACCGGTGGTGCCGGAGGTGAACAGGACCGCGAACGGGTCGTCGGGCTTCAGCTCAAGACCGTCGAGGTCGTCGTTGTGCACGTCCTCCCAGAGCTGGTCGACGAAGTGGTCGCGGAAGCCGATGGCGCCCTCGGGCGTGTGGCCGTCGATGACCGCCACGTGCTCCAGGGAGTCAAGCTCCTCGCGCAGCGTGACGGCGCTCCTGGCGGGCGAGGTGCCCTCCCACTCCGAGATCGTGATCAGCACCCGGGCCTCGGTGAGGGAGAGCTGGTGGCGCAGGGCGTCCTCGGGAGTGGTCGGGCCGATCGGGCAGATCACCGCGCCGACGCGGATGCAGGCGTAGAGCAGCGGCACCATCTCCCAGCGGTTGGGCAGCTGCACGGCCACGAAGTCGCCGGGTTTGACGCCCAGTTCGACCAGGGCACCCGCGAACCGGTCGGTCAGCTGGCGCAGTTCGATGTAGTCGAGGGTGTCGGTACGGGCCTCCTTGAGGCGCCGCGCCGCCACCGCCAGCTTGTGCGGGCGGGTGCGGGCCTGGCGCCGCAGGTCGTCGAGGAAGGTCTCCGTGCGCCACCAGCCGCGCTGGTAGTACAGCGCCTCGCGGGCCGTGCGGTCGTCGGGCAGCGGCTTGGTGATCGGGATGGTCGGCATGTTCTGCCGGGTCATCATCACCCCGTCGACCACGGGCACGTCCTTGATCGGGCGGGCCTCGGTCACCACGGGGGACTTGGCGTAGATCTCTGCCTCGGCGGCGGTCGCAGTCATCGGCGGTCCTTCCTGCGGTCGGTGAGCAGGGACGGCAGCGGGTCCTGGCCCGTGGCCGTGGCGATCTCCAGGAGATCCTTGGTGTTCCGGCGCACCCGGGTGCCGACCCAGTCGAAGACCCAGTGCTTGCGCTGCTCCGAGGGCAGTTCGAAGGGCACGATCCGGGCCAGGGCGAGCCCCGCCGCCGCCGCGCCGCCGACATTGGCGACCACGTCGGGCACGAGGGTCGCGCCGGACACGGCCAGCTTCAGCCGGGCCTCGGGGCTGACGGTGATGTTGCCGCCCTCGACGATCAGGCCGGCCCGGAGCCGGTGCACATTCGCCGAGTTGAGGGCGTTGTGGTTGGCGGCGAGGATCAGCACGTCGGCCTCGACGTCCAGCCAGGCGTCCGGCGCGCTGGAGGCGGTCACATGGTCCGGAAGGCGGGACCGGTCGATCCGCCCGAACCCGTCGGTCAGGGCGAGCAGTTCGGCCACCGGAAGCCGCTCGGCGCTGATCGTGCCCTGCACATCGGCCACACCCACGATCGTGTGGCCGCGGTCCTCGAGGAACTGCGCGACCGAACGGCCCACGGTGCCGAAGCCCTGGATGACGACCCGGCGCGAGCCGCCCCGGCGGTGCAGCTCCTCAAGCGCGGTGACCGTGGCCACGCCCACGCCGTGCCCGGTGCAGTCCACCAGCGGCTCGTAGTAGGCGCGCCAGTCGTAGGGCATGTCCACGGCCCGGTTCTTGCGGCGCGGGTCGTAGCCGGCCTCGCCGAAGAACACGGCGCGGTCGGCCGGGGTCACCCCGAGGTCGCAGCCCAGGTGCAGACCGCCGTGCAGCAGCGGGGCGACGGTGCGCCCGAACGTGCGCAGCGTCTCCTCGCGGTCGCCGCCGTCGGAGACGATGCCCGCCTTCGCGCCGCCGATGGGCAGACCCACGAGCGTGAGTTTGTGCGTCATACCGCGGGCCAGGCCGCGCACCTCCTCCTCGGTGACGTCCGCGGTCATCCGGGTGCCGCCCATGGCGAGGGAGTCGACGAGGGTGTCGACCACCACCCAGCCCGTGAGAGGTCCGCCGCTGCCGTTCAACGACACCGTGAACGCGGGCTCGCCGGACGCGTCGGCACGGGGAGTGCACACCTCAGCGGGGTTTTCAGTCAGAACGCTCATCGCCAGGGGACCTCTTGATCCATCTCGATACGTGTTGATCCGTCGGTCGTGCACCGCTCGATCCGGCGGCCGTGCTCTGCGGCGGCTCCGCTCACCGGTCCGGCTCCGCTCACCGGTAGAGCTCCGCGAAGCCGCGCAGGATCTCCGCGCCGTCCGGGCGGAACTCCAGATGGGCCTGCGCGCCGTAGATCCGGCCGTCGTCCGAGCGCAGGAACTCCACCGGAGCGAGCTCGGACCGGCCGATCGTGCGAAAGCCCTCCGGGGCCTCCTGCAGATAGAGGGTGTGCCGCTGGAAGACCGTCACGGTCGGCTTCACATAGGCGAACAGCGGGTCCTCCGTGTCGACCTGCGCCTCGTGGCCGCCGACCCGCTGGGGCCCCTCCTCGAGCCGGCCGCCGTGCGCGACGGCGATGATCTGCATACCGCCGCAGATGCCGAGGACCGGCACACCCGCCGTCGTCACGAGGTCGACGAGCGGCTTGTAGAACCCGCTGTCGTACGCACGTACCTTCGTGCCGCTCAGCACGATCGCCTGGTAGCGGGAGCCGACGCTCGCCGGTACCGAGGCCGCGTCGACGGTGTCGGTCTCGGAGCCCAGGTCCTCGAAGCGCTTGCACAGCTGCCTGAGGGACAGCGTCCCGTTGTTGACCACTAGAACCCTGGACGTCGCCACGAGTTCCGCTCCTCTCGCTGTACTTGGTTCACGTCCGGGCAGTGACGGTGTCGGTGCGTTCGCGGGTGATGACGGTGCCGGTGCGCGCGGCGAGCATGTGGGACACCGGGGCGCTGCCGATGTGCACCCGGCCGACTCCCCGGTCCAGGGCCTCGCCGGCCGCCCGCAGCTTCTTGCGCATCCCGCCGGTGGCACCGCGGTCGCGGAACTTGGCGGCCTCCGCCGCGCAGATCTGCCGCACCGGGGCTCCGTCGATCAGCAGATGCGGCACATCGGTGACCAGGGTCAGCGCGGTGGCCGCGGTGGCCGCAGCGAGCGCGGCGGCGGCCCGGTCGGCGTCGGTGTTCACCTCCTGGCCCGCGGTGTTGCGGGCCAGCGGGGTGACGATGCAGCAGTGCCCGGGCCTGAGGTTCGCCAACTGAGCGGCGTCCACACCGGTGATGGGGCCGACGAGGTTGTCAAGCTCCACCAACTCCTTGCCGCGCCACCACCAGCGCTCACCCTCGCCGGCCTGCACCAGGCCCTCGCTGCCGATGACGCGCTCCGCCGTCAGGCCGCGCCGCTCAAGGCGCCCGATGACGTCGTCGCCGAGCTTGGCGCTGACCGTTTTGATGTCGGCGATCACCTCGGGCGTCGTCCAGCGGCTCTGGTTGCCGTACCGGTCCCGCAGGATCGCCGAGGGCTCCGCGTAGCGGGTGTCCAGCCGCTTGAGCGGCTTGGACCAGCCGTGCACCAGGACGAGCGGACGCTCCTGGCCGTGCGCGACCAGGTCGTCCCACCAGGCGTCGGCCAAGTCGTCGAGGCAGCTGCCGCCCAGCTTGACCACCGTCGGTGTGTGGGTCTCCACGGCCGTCCCCATGTCCGTGCCCGGCGCTTCCACGAGCGACTCCGGGCAGGCGTACGCGAGCGAGTCCGTGAGCTTCTCCATGAAGGTCGTCATGCCGGCATCACCGGCTGCATCCCGATACCCGTCTCCTGCGGCAACCCGAAGCGCAGATTGAGCGCCTGGACGGCCTGGCCCGCCGAGCCCTTCACGAGGTTGTCGAGGGCGGCGAGCACGACGATGCGGTCCCCTTCGGCGTCGGGAAGCACCGTCACATCGCAGAAGTTGGAGCCGAGCACCGCCTGCGGGTCCGGCACCGGGATCAGCGTCTCGGTGTGCCGGCGCACCCGCACGAACCGATGCTGCTTGTAGAACCGCAGGTAGGCGCGCTGCAGTTCACGGGCGTCCACCGCGTCATCGGTGAACACATAGGTGCTGGCGAGCAGTCCGCGTACATGCGAGACGCCGTACGCCGACATCGTCATCGACCCGATCCGCCCCGGCTTGGAGCGCTCCAGGAAGTCGGAGACCTCGGCCGCGTGCCGGTGCCCGCTCGGGGCGTACGGCGCGATGGCGCCGTTGCGCAGCGGATGCAGATCGGCGGTGCGCAGCCGTAGCCCGCCGCCGCTCGATCCGCTCTTGCCGTCCACGAGCACGGTCTTGAGGTTCAGGCCGAGCGACAGGACCAGCGGTGCGAGCCCCAGGGTGATGGCGGTCGCGTAGCAGCCGGGCAGCGAGATCAGCGCCGCGTCGGCCAGCTGGTCCCCGATCAGCTCCGGTACGCCGTACACGAAGCGGTCGGCGAGCTCGGTCGAGCGCGCCACCTTCGGGTACCAGCGCTCGTGGACCTCGGGGGTACGGATACGGAAGGCGCCGCTCAGGTCGATGACACAGCCGACCCGGTCGGCGAGCAGGGCGGACAACTCGGCGGAGACCGGGGCGGGCGTGGCGAGGAACACCACATCGCACCGGTCGGCCACGTCCTCGGTGACGGGCTCGACGGCCAGGCCCAGGTCGAGCCGGAGTCCCGGGTGCAGTTGGGCCGGGCGCCGTCCGATGTTCGACGACCCGCCCAGGAAGGTCAGTTCCAGGTCGGGGTGCTGGGTGACGAGCCGGATCAGTTCGCCGCCGGCGAGCCCCGACGCGCCGGCTATTCCCACACGGATCATGCGAGGATCTCCTGCACATAGCGGGCGATGGAGGCCGGGACGTCCGCGCCGGTCGCCGAGGCGAGCGCCTTGAACGCCGGCGCGTGGTTGACCTCGTTGACGACCGGGCCCCGCGGGGTGCGGAACAGATCGATGCCGTAGATGCCCTCGCCGAGCTGGTCCACCACACCGTCGACGACCTTCACGACCTCCGGGTCGTGGGTGAGCGCCCGGCTCTGGTTGCCGAGGGCGGCGTTGCTGCGCCAGTCGCGGCCGTCGCTCTCGAACTCGGCGGCGGCCACCAGCTCACGGCCGACGACGAAGCAGCGCACCGAGGTGCCGCCGTCGAGATACGGCTCCACCAGGCAGGCCTGCTCGAAGCCGTGCCCGAGGTCCTCGACGTAGTCGTACACGGACTGTGCGACATCGGCGTCGCGGATCAGCGTGACCCGCTTGCCCATGCCGCCGAAGACCGGCTTGAGCACGAGCGGCACCGGCAGTTCGGCGAGCGCCCGCTCGAAGTCCCGGCGCGAGAGCACCAGACGGAAGTCCGCGACCGGGACGCCCGCATCCCGAAGGAGCGTGCGCAGTGCGAGCTTGTTCTCGCAGGCGTGGATGGCCCGGGCCGAGTTCAGGGTCTCGATGTTCGCCGACTCGGCCAGGGTGGCGAGCAGGCCGCCGCGGGTGTAGCTGCGGCTGCGGATCAGGACCGCGTCGTACACGCTGATCGATGGAGCGTCCTCGTGCCCGAGGCACAGGGATTCGTCGTTGGCCCACTCGACCTCCAGGCCGAACTCCGGCGCGGACTTGATCAGCCGTTGTTCCTCCCAGCCGAGCCGGTCCGCGACGATGGCAACTTTGCCGCCCATGAAGTGGTCCCTCCTACGCGTCCGTGGTCACTGGCCCCAGTCGCGTAGCTGCACTTCGACCATCTGCAGCGACAGGGTGCCCTCGGCCACGCCCTCGACGCGGAGGGTGAGCATGCACTCCGGACAGGACAGGGTCTCGCCGTTGACCATCGGCGGGGTGGTGAGGTCGGTCTCGCACTCCGGGCAGACGCCGGTGAGCGTGGCAGCGGTGATCATGTCTCTTCTCCGTTGGTGTGGTGGGGACTCGGTGGGGCGCCTGGACGGGGCGTACCGATGGGGCAACCCGGTGGGGCGGGGGCGTCTCAGTGGGACGGGAAGCCGACGGCGAGCTTGCGGATGGCGCTCCGGTCGAGCAGCGGCCACCCCTGCTCTTCCTGGTGCGGGGCGAGCCACTCGGTGAAGGCGTCCACGTCGATGTCGAGACCCGGGTCGTCGGCGAGCGCCCAGTTGACCAGGGCCGGGGTGAGGCGCGAACGCACGTGCAGCTTCCGGGAGTTGCCCACGACCTCCGGCGGCAGCGTCTCGTAGGCGTCCGGGTGGGTGAGCTGGCCCGGCAACTCGTAGGCGAAGGCGTGCTCGGTGGTGGGCCCGGACTGGAAGGCCTGGCCGAGCCCGGATCCCTTGAGAGCCGCCCGCGAGAGCTCGGTGAGGTGGGACAGGTCGAACCGGTTGTCGCCGTGGATCACGCGCAGCGACGTGAGCAGCTCCGCCAGCGGAGCGTTACCGCCGCGCTCACCGATGCCCGCCACGGTACAAGAGATCCATTCCGCGCCCGCCCGGTAGGCGGCCAGCGAGTTGGCCACGGCCATGCCCAGCATGTTGTGCGAGTGGATCTCGATCTGGGCGCCGTCGATAGCCGTCAGGTGCCCGATCTGCTCCTCCATCTGCCACGGCGACAGATAGGCGACGGTCTCGGCGACCCGGAACCGGTCGGCGCCGGCCGCAAACCCGGCCTCCACATACGGCACCAAGCGCTCCTTGGGCGTGCGGGCGCCGTCCTCGCCGCTGAACGTGACATGCAGGCCACGGTCCTTGGCCATCCCGATCGCGGCGCGCGCCACGGCCGTCAGGTACTTGGCGCTCGGCGAGCCCAGCTTCAGCAGTGCGTGCGCCTCGGAGGTCGGAATGGAGAACATCACCGACCTGACACCCAGGCGGACGGCCTCCTCCAGGGCCTTCTCGACCTGCTGGCGGTGCCTCACCACAACCAGGCTCATGCTGTGCTCAGGCCCCACCGACTGGTGCACGGCTTCGATCAGACCTGAGTCCTTGCACGAAGGCCCGGAGATCATGCCGACCTCGACCAGCTCGACGCCCGACTTCACCAGGAGGTCGGAAATGACCGCGGCGTCCCGCGCGCCGAACTCGACTCCGGCCATGTGCGCGGAGTCCCGCAGGGTCGCATCGGATATATGGGGCAGCGGCCGTGCAGGCCGGCCGTCGTTCTCTGATACCGCCATTACGTAAATCTCCTTCTGCCGGATCCTCAGTACCAGTTCTGTTTCCGACCCCGAAGAAATGGGTGCACAGTCGGTGGATCGTGCGGCGGAGCTGCGAACTCTCTTTTCTAGGCTCATCTTTCCGGCAAGAAGCGTCAAGGCGTTACTGTTCGTTCTGCGTCAAGTTTTGTGAAGTCGAAGTGAAGTAAGAGAGGGCGATGAAAGACAGGTCAGAACGGGTGCTTTTCGGGTGAACAGCCTTCCCGAGCAGGGGAGTTCTGGCTTACGGTTCCGAGTGGTCGGGAAGTTGCAGGTGGATGGAACAGGCAGGGGGCTTTGCCGTGGATCTGATCGAAGTGCCGAGGCTAGGAGTGATAGTTCCTCCGGAAAACCCTACGGTTGAACCGGAGTTCCATCGGCTTGTCGGGTCCCGTATGAACGTCTACGCATCCCGATTCCCGGGCGTTCAGGGAAAGGGCCTCAGGGAAACCCTGGAGGCCTGGAACGACGCGCTGCCCGACGCCCTGGCGGCCTTCTGCGGAATGCGCCTCGAGGCGGCGGTGGTCGCCTGCAGCGCCTCCCACTACCTCCTCGAACCGGAGGGTGACAGAAAGTTCTGCGAGGAGCTCAGCGGCCGCGTGGGCTATCCGGTGACCTCCTCGACCCAGGCCATCCTGGCCGCCTGCGAGACGCTCGGCCTCAGCCGCCTCACGCTCGTCTCCCCCTACGAGCCCTGGCTGACCGAGACCTCCCGCGCCTTCTGGGAGGCGGCCGGGCTCGAGGTCGACGAGGCGGTGATCGTGCCGGCCGGTGACGACCTGTTCGACCCCTACCGGGTGACGACCGACGCCATCCTCGGCCAGGTGCGCAGCCGTGAATTCCCCGATGACACCGCCCTGTTGTTCACCGGCACCGGTATGGCCACCCTCGCGGCCCTGGACAAACTGGTCCGCGACACCGACCGGGTGCTGCTCACCTCCAACCTGGCCGGCGCCTGGTGGGCGCTGCGCCAGGTGGGAGTGCGCTGCGACGGCTTCGAGGCGCACCCGCTGCTCCGCCGCCTGGAGCGAGCGGCCGCCGAGGCCGAGGCGGCCCGCGGTGAGGCCGCCACCCAGCCTCGCCAGGAGCTCACCGAGGCTGCGGTGCACCAGCTGGTCGAGTCCTGGTACGCGGCGCTCGACCGGCACGACCCGCTGGATGAGATGCAATCCATGCTTGCCTCCGATGGTTTGACGTTGCATCAGTACGAAGCCGCCTATGTCGGGCTCGACGGCTTCCGCGACTGGTACGAGCGGGCCACCCATCGTTTCTTCGACGAGCGGCGCGTTCTGACCGCGGTGGACGTCCGCCTGGCCGACGGCCCGAGTGCCGAGGTCGGTGTCCGGCTGAACTGGCAGGCCACGGAGTGGAATCCGCCGGCTCCCGCGAGCCGGCGGATCGGCTACGACGTGGCCCAGACGTTGACTGTGGCCGTCGAGGACGGGGTGCCGCTCCTTCGCACCCTCGCAGTCGACTCGCTTGCCCCGATGCCAGGTTCGGTATCGCTCTGAGACCGGCCGTCCCCCTCACCCACCCGGGGGGCGGCCGCCCATGGCCGCGACGCTGCGGGAGGCGTCGCGGCCATGGGCATACCCGGAGCCCGGCCGGTCCCTCTCTCCGCGGCAGCCAAGGAGCGGGGACCGGCCGGGCTCAACGGACTCAGATGACCGGGCAGGGCCCCTGGGAGATGCCGGGCAGAACCACCTGCCACACCCGGTACAGCTGGTCCTGTGCGCTTTCCCGTTGCTCCGGCGCGGAGGCGCAGCGGCGGATGTAGTTCTCCGTGCCGGTGATGAGGTGGGCGGTGAGGGTGAGGATCGTCTGGGGGTCGGCGCCCGGGCGCAGTTCGTCCTGCGAGGCCCGGTCGAGCAGGTCCCCGACGGCGGGCAGCCAGACGGAGGTCCAGGAAGGAGCGGCGTTCGGGCACTCCCGGGTGAGTCGGGCGGCCGCGCGCACGGACACGTCCTCGTCGAGCAGTCGTGCCACTTCGAGGGTCAGCTCGATCGCGGACCGCAAAGGCCGGTCCTGTTCGGTGGTGATCTTCTCCACCGCGGTGCGAGTGACGCAGGCGCCGCGCGCCTGGACCGCCGCCGCGAGCTGTTCCTTGGTAGGGAAGTGGAAGGTCAGCGCCCCCATGGAGATGCCGGCCGACTTACTCACCTGAGCGAGGGACGCTGCCTCGTAGCCGACGCAGTCGAACGCGGCGGCCGCCGCCTGAACGAGGGCTTCCCGTGTCCGAGCCGCTCGTTGTTGTTTCACCATGTGCTTCTCCGGGTGTACACCCGCTCAGGGGCGGGGTTAGGCCGATGAGGGCCATGTGGCACAGCGCCGGGCGCACAGCGCGCGAGCGGAACCGGACAGGTGTCACACGGCTTCGGATGACCTTCCCGCCCGCGCAGTCCGTTCCTGACCACCATTGTGCCGTGTGATGGGCCCTGTCCATTGCTGGAGCGAATTCTCGCCAGGGGTTGCGGAAGTGCGCGGTCGGATCCGACGGTTGGCCGCCGGGCGTCGTCTGTCCCCTGGCGTCGTCGCTGGACTGCAGAGTGCTCAAGGGGTGCCCCCTCACGCAAGGGCAACCTGCGATAGTGCGCCCGCCGTTCGCCGATCATGGTGGCACCGGGTCATCACATACCACGATTCACACCTAGCAAACCGCAACGTGGCGGCGGGACTTGGACAAGTTGAAGTCCTCCCATGAAAACAAAGCGATCGTTCGTTATTATCGTGGGAGTCATCGCGCCAGAAGCGGCAGCAGTTGCGTCGAGGGGGAGGCAGGAATGGCAGATCAAAGCAGGCCAGGGACGCTGGAGGCGGCCCGCTCCGTGCCGGTGTCCTCCTTTGCGCAGGCGATCTTCGGCCACATGGGGCGCGTGGATCAGCGCCGGTGGGCTCAGGCCTATCTGCAGGGGCTGTTGACCACGCCCGGGCGGAAGTCGGTGCGACGGCTCGCCGCGGCGGTCTCCGCGTCGCCGACGGCCGCCATGTCTCTTCAGCAGTTCGTCAACGCCAGCCCCTGGGACTGGGGTCCTGCCCGCCGTGAACTGACGCGCTTGGCCGAAAGACATACGAAGCCGCGCGCGTGGACCGTCGGCAACGCCATCCTGCCCAAGCGGGGCGACTACTCCTGCGGAGTGCACCGCCGCTTCGTGCCCGCCGTCGGCCGGACCATCAACTGCCAGGTCGGTATCGGGGTGTTCGTCGCTTCCGACGAGGAGAACATCCCTGTCGACTGGCGGCTGCTGCTGCCGCAGCAGTGGACCGACGACGACGGGATGCGAGCCCGGGCCCGTATACCCGAGTCCCTGGGCTGTCGCCCCATGTGGGCGCAGGTCCTCAATCTGGTGGACACGATGGCCTTGCGCACGTCCCGACCGCGCGTGCCGGTGGTCGCCGACATGAGTGAGTGCGCCGACGTCGAACCGCTCCTGCACGGCCTGAGCCGGCGGGGGCACGAGTTCCTCGTCGCCGCCCCCGCCAGTCTTCAGGTGGTCGGCGGCAGTGGCAGCCGCCCCGCCGTGGTGGGCGGAGCCGCCGCCGATGCAGCCCACCATGCGCGCGCCGCCCAGGACTTCGTACGTCACAACGGCGCGTACCAGCGTCTTGCCGGCGTGGAGCGGCCACGGCGACAGATGCAGTTCCTGTCCCAGCCGGTGCGCCTGCCGGGCATGGGCCACACCTACCGCCTCTTCACCGAGTGGCGACCGGGCGCCGCCTCGCCCCGGGTGTGGGCCACCAACCTCGTGGGTCACACCATCGACCACCTGGTGAGCCTGACCCGGCTGCACTCCGGCATGACCGCCGCGATCGACTCGCTCGAACGGGACTTCGGACTCCTCGACTTCGAGGGCCGCTCGTTCCCTGGATGGCACCACCACGTGACGCTGGCCTCCGCCGCCTACGCGTACACCCGTCTGAGCCGCTGTGCGGCCGGCGACAGCGGATGGCTCGACCTGAGCGCCTGATCACCCGGGCGCACCGGCTGTGCGACTTTCCTAGCCACCACGCGAGGAAGCGATGATGAAGGTACTTGTGGTAGAAGCCTCCGCTGCGCGCGCCGAGTCCACGGCCCGCGACCTGCGCAGGCAGGGGTACGACGCGCACAGCGTGGACTCCGGGGCGGAAGCCCTGCGGCTGCACGAGGACGCCCAGCTGGTTCTGCTCGACCTGGACCTGCCCGATGTCGACGGCCTGCAGGTGTGCCAGGCGATCAGGGCCGTCAGCGGCATCCCGATCATCACCTTCACCGAACGGGACACCGAGCTCGATCGCGTCCTCGCGCTGCAGGCGGGCGCGGACGACTGCGTGGTCAAGTCCTGCGGATCCCGCGAGGTCCTCGCCCGCATAGAGGCCCTCGTACGCCGCGCCTATCCGTGGCAGGAGGGGCCCTGCTCCATCTCGTTGCATCCGCTGTACATCGACGGCAGATCCCGCGAGATCCGCCTGGACGGTCGCCTGATAGACGCCACGGCCAAGGAGTTCGACCTGCTCTACACGCTGGCCACACACCCCGAGAAGGTCGTCTCCCGCAAGGAGCTGATGGTGAAGATCTGGGAGCGCAACGCCACGGAGTCGAGCCGCACCATAGACACCCACGTCAGCAGTCTGCGCGGGAAGCTCGGTGCCAGTGAGTGGATCGTCACGGTTCGGGGCGTCGGCTACCGCATCGGATACGGGCGCGAACTCGCACGTCCGCCTGAGCGGCGCAGGGAGCGCACAGCCGAGGCCATTCCTGGTCGAGCCGGCGAACGCGCCCCGCTCGGTCTGGTCACGCGCGCCCCCTGAACTACGGCCGCATTCCTGGAACTTGCCAATGTCGTCGCGGGCGGGCCGCCCGGACCATAAAACCGAACGGTTGCTATGTACCCTCGGTGCTGCGACTCATTCCATGCGTTCGGTCGCAAACACCTTCCCGAACGGGCCGATACGGCGAGGTTCCGAGCTCAGCTCCACTCCCCAACTCCCGCGACCGGCCCGACCACCGGAGCCGAACCGATGACGGACATGACCACAGCCCTCGCGACCGAGACGGAAGAGCAGCGCTCGGCCCGCTTCGTGCGGGACGCTCTCGTCCACCACTCTCAACTCCACGCACAGGCCCTGCGGCTGACACGTCACCCCGCGGATGCGGAGGATCTCGTCCAGGAGGCCTACATACGCGCGTTCCGCAGCTTCCAGCAGTTCAGCCCCGGCTCCAACCTGAAGGCCTGGCTGGCGCGGATCGTGCTCAACACCTACCTGACGTCGTACCGCAAGAAGCAGCTGGAGCCGCGCTGCGCACCCACCTCCGAGATCGCCGACTGGCAGCTGGTGAACGCCGCCTCGCACACCTCGGGTGGACTGCCCTCGGCCGAGGCCCAGGTCATGAAGTGGATCCCCGACCCGGCCGTGTGCCAGGCGATGCGCTCCATCCCCGACGACTTCCGCACCGTGGTCTACCTCGCCGACATCGAGGGCCTGCCCTACGAGGAGATCGCCAACCTGGTCGGAATCCCGCACGGCACGGTCAACTCCCGTCTGCACCGGGGCCGTCGGCGACTGCGCAGCCTCCTTGAGGGACACAACGGGCGACGCACCGCGGCCCACACACACGAAGGTTGAGTGAAACCCGGTCATGACCACAGACACCACCGAACTCGCCGGACAACGCGACCGGTCCGCGCTCGGGCGGCTACCCGTCTCGGCGCTGCTCGCGCTGGCCACGGCCGTGTTCATCACCAGCCTGACGGAGACCCTGCCTGCCGGGGTGCTGCCCGCCATGAGCGCCGATCTCGGTGTCAGCCAGTCCGCCACCGGACAGACGGTCACCGTCTACGCCCTCGGCACCGCCTTCACCGCAATCCCGCTGACCGCCGCCACTGCGGCCTGGCGCCGCAAGAAGCTGCTGCTCACTTCCATGGCAGGGTTCGCCGTCGCCAACACAGTCACGGCGGTGTCCACCAACTACCCGCTGACGATGGCGGCGCGCTTTCTTGCCGGCGTCGCGGCCGGCGTCGCCTGGGCGCTGCTCGCCGGTTACGCCCGCCGGATGGCACCCCCGCACCTGCAGGGCAAGGCCATCGCCATCGCCATGGCCGGCATCCCCGTGGCCCTCTCTGTGGGCGTGCCCGTCGGCACCTTCATCGGTAAGGCCTTCAGCTGGCAGATCGCCTTCTGGACCATGACGGCGCTCACCGTCGTACTCCTGGTGTGGATCCTCGCCGTC
This sequence comes from Streptomyces sp. DG2A-72, assembly GCF_030499575.1. NCBI lineage: Bacteria > Bacillati > Actinomycetota > Actinomycetes > Kitasatosporales > Streptomycetaceae > Streptomyces > Streptomyces sp. DG2A-72. Next base: position 95,291 of record NZ_JASTLC010000003.1, on the reverse strand, counting down.
GTGCCCGATTACCCGGGCCGGCGCACCGAGGCCAAGACGCGGATGCTCTCCGCCCTGTCCGTACCAGGTGTCCGGCCCGTCCTGTTCGTCACCCTCGTCTTCGTCCTCGCCCACACCATCCTCTACACCTACGTCGCCACCTTCCTGGAACACGTCGGCATGGGCCGCTCGATCGACTTGGTCCTCCTGGTCTTCGGCGGTGCGTCGCTCATCAGCATCTGGGTCGTCGGTGCTCTCATCAACCGTCGCCTGCGCGGCCTGACCGTCGCCAGTACCCTCCTCGTCGGCGTCGCCGCCGCACTCCTCGCGCTCTGGGCCAACAGCCCGCCCCTGGTGTACGCGGCCGTGACGCTCTGGGGCCTCGGTTGGGGTGGAGTGCCGACGCTGCTGCAGACCGCCGCCGCAGACGCAGGCGGGGAAAGCGCGGCCGACACCGCCCAGGCCATGCTCGTCACCCTGTGGAACCTGGCGATGGCCGTCGGCGGCGTCGTCGGAGGCATCCTCCTCGGGGCCCTGGGCACGACCTCCTTCCCCTGGAGCGTGCTCCTCCTGATGGTCCCGGTGCTGCTCGTGGTGCTCGCGGCCCGCGTCCACGGCTTCCCCGCCGAGCGGCCCACCTGACCACCGCATACGCCCAAGACGATCGGAGAGCCATGGCTACCGCCCAAGCACCAGAAACTGCCCCCGACACACCGGTGCGCCGCCTGGACCGGGTGATCATCCGGTTCGCCGGTGACTCCGGTGACGGGATGCAGCTCACGGGAGACCGTTTCACTTCGGAGACGGCGTCGTTCGGCAACGACCTCTCCACGCTGCCGAACTTCCCCGCCGAGATCCGTGCTCCTGCCGGAACCCTGCCGGGTGTTTCGTCTTTCCAGCTGCACTTCGCGGACCACGACATCCTCACGCCGGGCGATGCGCCGGACGTGCTGGTGGCGATGAACCCGGCGGCACTGAAGGCGAATATCGGGGATGTGCCGCGCGGCGCGGAGATCATCGTCAACACGGATGAGTTCACCAAGCGCGCCATGGAGAAGGTCGGTTACGAGGCCTCGCCGCTGGAGGACCGGTCCCTTGACGGCTATCGGCTGCACGCGGTGCCGTTGACCACGCTGACGGTGGAGGCGCTGAAGGACTTCGAGCTGTCGCGCAAGGACGCGGGGCGCAGCAAGAACATGTTCGCCCTCGGATTGTTGTCGTGGATGTATCACCGGCCGACCGAGGGCACGGAAGCCTTCTTGAAGGCGAAGTTCGCGAAGAAGCCGGATATCGCGGCGGCGAACATCGCGGCGTTCCGTGCGGGCTGGAACTTCGGTGAGACCACCGAGGACTTCGCGGTCTCCTACGAGGTGAAGCCCGCGGCGCAGGCCTTCACGCCGGGGACGTACCGGAACATCTCCGGGAACCTGACGCTTTCCTACGGTCTGGTCGCCGCCTCGCGGCAGGCGGATCTGCCGCTGTTCCTGGGCTCGTACCCGATCACCCCGGCCTCGGACATCCTGCACGAGCTGTCCAAGCACAAGAACTTCGGTGTGCGCACCTTCCAGGCCGAGGACGAGATTTCCGCCATCGGCGCTGCGCTGGGCGCGGCCTTCGGCGGTTCGCTCGCGGTGACGACGACCTCGGGGCCCGGGGTCGCGCTCAAGTCCGAGACGATCGGGCTCGCGGTGTCGTTGGAGCTGCCGCTGCTGGTGCTCGACATTCAGCGGGGCGGTCCGTCGACGGGTCTGCCGACCAAGACCGAGCAGGCGGATCTGCTGCAGGCCATGTACGGGCGCAATGGTGAGGCGCCGGTGCCGATCGTGGCCCCCAAGACGCCGGCGGACTGTTTCGATGCGGCGCTGGAGGCGGCACGGATCGCGCTCACCTACCGCACGCCGGTGTTCCTGCTGAGTGACGGGTATCTGGCGAACGGCTCGGAGCCGTGGCGGATTCCGCAGATCGATGAACTCCCCGATCTGCGGGTGCAGTTCGCGCAAGGGCCGAACCACACGACCGGGGACGGCACGGAGGTCTTCTGGCCGTACAAGCGTGATCCGCACACCCTGGCCCGGCCGTGGGCGGTGCCGGGTACGCCGGGGCTGGAGCACCGGATCGGCGGGATCGAGAAGCAGGACGGTACGGGCAATATCTCCTACGACCCGGCCAACCACGACCTCATGGTCCGTACCCGACAGGCCAAGGTCGACGGGATCGAGGTGCCCGATGTGGAGGTCGACGACCCCATCGGCGAGGCCGAGTTGCTGGTCCTGGGCTGGGGCTCCACCTACGGGCCGATCACCGCGGCCATCCGCCGGGTCAGACGCGAGGGCGTCGCCGTGGCCCAGGCCCATCTGCGTCACCTCAACCCTCTCCCGCGGAATCTGGGCGAGGTCCTGCGCCGCTACGAGCACGTCCTGATACCGGAGATGAACCTCGGCCAGCTCGCCACGCTCGTCCGCGCCAAGTACCTGGTGGACGCCTGCAGTTACGACCAGGTCACCGGTATGCCGTTCAAAGCGGGCCAGCTCGCCACCGCGATCCGGGAGGTCCTCAATGTCATATGAAGCCCTGACCCACGTGCCGAAGTCCGAGGCCAAGCAGTCCATGAAGGACTTCAGGTCCGATCAGGAAGTGCGCTGGTGCCCCGGCTGCGGTGACTACGCGATCCTGGCGGCCGTGCAGGGCTTCATGCCGGAGCTGGGCCTGGCCAAGGAGAACATCGTCTTCGTCTCCGGCATCGGCTGCAGCTCCCGCTTCCCGTACTACATGAACACCTACGGCATGCACTCCATCCACGGCCGCGCCCCCGCCATCGCGACCGGCCTGGCATCCTCCCGCCGCGACCTGTCCGTGTGGGTCGTCACCGGCGACGGCGACGCGCTGTCCATCGGCGGCAACCACCTCATCCACGCCCTGCGCCGCAATGTGAACCTCAAGATCCTGCTCTTCAACAACCGGATCTACGGCCTCACCAAGGGCCAGTACTCCCCGACGTCGGAAGTCGGCAAGATCACCAAGTCGACGCCGATGGGCTCCCTCGACGCACCCTTCAACCCGGTCTCGCTGGCCATCGGCGCCGAGGCGTCCTTCGTGGCCCGGACGGTGGACTCCGACCGCAAGCACCTCACCGAAGTGCTGCGCCAGGCCGCCGCCCACCCGGGCACCGCCCTCGTCGAGATCTACCAGAACTGCAACATCTTCAACGACGGCGCCTTCGACGCGATCAAGGACAAGCAGCAGGCCGAAGAGGCCGTGATCCGCCTGGAACACGGGCAGCCGATCCGCTTCGGCGCCGACCAGAGCAAGGGCGTCGTACGCGATGCTGCCACCGGCGACCTGAAAGTCGTCACAGTCACCGAGGCCAACCAGAGCGACATCGTGATCCACGACGCCTGCACGACATCACCGACCACCGCCTTCGCCCTCTCCCGCCTCGCCGACCCCGACACCCTCCACCACACCCCCATCGGCGTCTTCCGCAACATCGACCGGCCCGTCTACGACACCCAGATGTCCGACCAACTCGACGCCGCCATCGAGCAGAACGGCAAGGGCGACCTCGCCGCCCTCCTCACCGGCAACGACACCTGGACCGTCGCCCGCTGAGGCCCGGGTCCACCGCATCCGATCATGAGGAGTCCCCATGACCTACGTAATCGCGCAGCCCTGCATAGACGTCAAGGACAAGGCGTGCATCGACGAGTGTCCCGTGGACTGCATCTACGAGGGCCCGCGCATGCTCTACATCCACCCCGACGAATGCGTGGACTGCGGCGCCTGCGAGCCCGTCTGCCCGGCCGAGTCGATCTTCTACGAGGAGGATCTCCCGGCGGAGTGGAGCGCGTTCGGGCGCGCAGGCGCCGAGGTCTTCCAAGAGCTCGGCTCGCCGGGCGGCGCAAGGGCGGTGGGCCGGCTGGAGCGCGACCACGCAGTGGTCGACGGTGCGGCAGCCGTTGCGGGGCAGGCCTGAGACGGAGCCCACTCACCGCGATCCCCGCGACCGCGATGTGCTGGTCCGCTTCTGCCCGACTTCCCAGAACCCCGTTCGGCCGGTGCCACACGTTTCCCCGCGCCGGCACCGGCCGAACGGACCCCTCACGATCCAGTTCCCAGGTGGTCCTTGTGGTCATCAGTCGGTCATCGGCTTTCCGGAAGCACCGATTGACGTGTCCAGATACCTTGCTGTTGCGACTTATTGAGGTTCCGATGGCCTGCCGCGCCGAGGTGCCCGCAGTATTGAAGCGTGAGAAGTCAAGGACCGGCCGAAGAGCGCAAGCGGGGCGGCCAGGACTCTCCCTGTATGTGTCGCCGTCCGGTCTGACACTCGTTGCGGCACCGCACTTTCCACTCTGCTTGAACTGGTGTGCGATTGCCGCCGTTTGGCCGCCTCTCTCCCGTGAAATCCGCGGCGAAGCCGAGACGGGACGCCGGACAGAACCGAGCCACAGGGCAGGCCGAGCAGATGAGCAAGCCGGCTCCCCACCTTTGACGCCCGCACCCTCCGACAGCAGTTCCGCCACCTGCATGCCACGGCGGAGCGGCCGACCAACCTGCAGTTCACAGTGATGGGCGCGGTGACGCGCCCACGTCAGCCCCGTCTCTCCTGGGAGGAGCGAGGAACCACGATGAAGTTCCATGTTCTTGGGCCGCTGGAACTCACCGACAACGGTGAGAGCATCCCGATACAGGGCATAAAGCAGCGCGCCGTGCTGGGTTTTCTCCTGCTCAACGCCAACCGGGTGGTCTCCACCAGCGCGCTGATGGATGCCCTTTGGCCGATCGACGAAGTGCCCAACTCCGCACGCAAGATCCTGCACAACGCCATCTGGGGCCTGCGCGGTGCCCTCAACTCCGGCCAAGCCGACCAGGACAGGCCGTCGCTGCTCACCCGCCCGCCCGGATATGTGCTGCAACTGGACCCCGAGGACGTGGATGTGTTCGAGTTCCAGCGGCTCGCCAAGGAAGGACAGGCACAGCTCTCGGGCGGCTCTGCGCTGAGCGCCGCGCAGACCCTGCAGCAGGCCGTGGGCCTGTGGCGCGGTGCCGTCCTCGCCGATCTCGTCGAGGCAGGCTTCACCTGGCCGGAGCTGGTGGGCCTGGAGAGCACCCGGGTCGACGTTCTGGAGGACTACTTCGAGGCGGAGCTCGCCCTCGGCCGCCACCACGCCGTACTGCGCGAGATCGAGACGGCCATGGAAGCGGGGACACTGCGGGAGCGGCTGTGCGGCCAGCTGATGCTTGCGCTCTACCGGTGCGGACGGCACACCGACGCGCTCAGCGCGTACAACCGCATGCGCAAGCAGCTGGTGGAGCAGCTCGGTCTGGAGCCCGGCCGAGGACTGCAGTGGCTGCAGCAGGCCATACTGCGCCACGACGACTCTCTGCTGGCACCGGGCCGAATCCGGGAGCACGCTGAGGAACACACCCGATCGGTGCCCACCTCACCCCCGCCTGCCATGCCGGAACACCCCGTACCCGCCGAACCGTCATCGGTCGCACCGGATCCGGAGCTTGCTCTCACCGCCCTCAAGACGTCTGTGCAGGCGGGGGTTGCACAGACGTCCTGCAGTGTGGTGATGGTGCAGGTCGCCGTCGACGGCCACGCCCCCCACAACGACCGGAGCGTGGAGCGCGGGCTGACTGCGGTCGCGGATGCTCTGCGGCACACGACGGACTACTTCGGTGGCACCGCCGCGGCGCCGGCGGGTCCCGCGTTGCTTGCCGTGTTCACCGGAGATGAGGCACCGAAGCGGGCGGTCTCCACGGCCCTTGCCATGCTGGAGCCGCGCACGCACGGAATGGTACCGGTGAACGTCCGGGCAACCGTGGTGACCGGCGAAGCGCAGCTGCACAACCTGGTCGAGGCCGCGGACCGGTATGCGCCGCCGATGGTCACCGGCCCCGTACTGGACACCTGCCGCACCCTCATGGCCTACACGGCCGCGGGAACGGCACGGGCCTGTGAACGGACACGGACGCATACCGCCGGGACCGCCGGTGTCAGCTACACCGACTCCGGAGGGCCGGCGGCAGGCTGGCGGGCGCGCTCCGTCCAGTGGCGTTCCCTCGCCCACCCCTCGATCCCGGTGGTCGACCGCGACCACGAACTCGACGTGCTGTGCGGCCTGCTCGGCCGGACACGTCACCGGTCCGTCTCACAACTCGTCACCGTCCTCGGCGAAGGAGGTGTGGGCAAGACGCGGCTGGTACTCGAATTCGAGCGCCGCGCCATGGCCCGCTGGGACGACGCCCAGTTCCTGGTGAGCGGCCCCGAAGGCGCCCGCCGGCCCCTCGGGCTGCTCCGGAACCTCCTGGTCGCGCTGTGCGACGCCGCACCCGCTGCCGACGCCGCTGCCTGCGCCGATCTGGTGCGACAGGTCGCTTACGCCTGCATCGTGGACCAGGCTGAGGCCACCGAAGTAGGTGCCTGTGTCGCCGAGTTGATCACAGCAGGCGACGGCGGGCCAAAGCCGCACCGGCGGGAGGCACTGCTGGCGGCCGGCGTCAGGCTCCTGCACGCCGTGGCTCTCGACCATCCGCTCGTGGTCTTCGTCGACGACGGGCACGAACTGGACGCCACGAGCCTGGACTTCCTGGAGCAGTTCGTCGGCGCCGCCGGCCCGTCGCCCCTCATGGTCATCCTGGCGGCTCGCCCGAACCTGCTGCGCAGCAGGCCTACATGGGGCTGCGGACAAGCCCAGGGGTCCACGCTGACGCTGCCGCATCTGACAGACGCCACCGTGGACCGGCTGTCCGACATCCTGCTCTCGAGGGTGCGCCAGGGACAGCTCGCCCTGCCCACGCCTTGGATACACGAAGCGCTCGGTGACGAGGCACCGCACGGCCGGCGACGACACCTGCTGCGCACGCTGATGCGTCTGGACACCTCCCCCCTGCCGCAGCTCAACCTCGGCGCCGTACGGGTGGAGCGGGTGCCGGTGCGCAGCCGCGACTGACGCGTGCCGCACCACTGCGGCTCCCGCAGTGGTGCGGCAACGTCACGGTGCGACCGCGGTCGCGTCGGTCAGCAGACCGTTCGTGATCGCCGTGGCGACGCCGGTCAGCTGATCGTCCAGGTAGAAGTGGCCCCCGGGAAACACCTCCAAGGAGAAGGCGCCGCGCGTGTGCTCCCGCCACTCCACCGCCTCTTGGACCGTCACTACCGGGTCGCTGTTCCCGATCAGCGCGGTCACCGGCACGGTCAGTGCAGGGCCGTCCATCCAGGTGTACGAGCCGAGCGCCCGGTAGTCGGCGCGCAGCACGGGCAGCACCAGTTCCAGCAGCTCCGGGTCGTCGAGCACGGTCTGCTCGGTGCCACCGAGTCTGCGGACGGCGGCCAGCACATCGGCGTCCGTAGCGAGCCGGTCGTGCACATTCGGCCGCGGACCCGGCGCGCCACGCCCGGACACAAAGAGCCTTTGCGGGCCGGGCAGTCGACGCTCGGCGAGCAGCCGGGCCGTCTCGTAGGCGACGACCGCGCCCATGCTGTGACCGAAGAACGCGTACGGCCGATCGGCGAAGGGGGCCAGTTCGCCCGCAACGGCCTTGGCGAGAGCGGTGAGGCTGGTGAACGGCCGCTCCTGGCGCCGGTCCTGTCGCCCCGGATACTGCACGGACAGGACGTCCAGGCCCTCGGGAAGAGTCCGGGACAGGCGCAGATACGCGGTCGCAGAGGCACCCGCGTGCGGGAAGCACACAAGCCTGAGCCCGCCGTCCGAAGCCCCTCCGAATCGCCTGAACCACTTGCTGTTCACCACTGGTGTCACCCTTTCGTTCCGGTCCGACTCTTCCGCGGGTTTCTCCCCTCTCCCGTTCGCAGGTCGATCAGGAAGGACGTCGCGCGATCCATGGAGCGCCAAGTTATCGCCCCGCGATGACGCAGCGTCAATTTGCCGCTCATTCCGCTCCCTTGAGGGCCACGAGGTGCTGGTTACCGGAATGAGAATCACAAGTGACCTGGAATTTCACCAAAGAGCTACGGTGAATTAGCCCCGGCGGCAGCCGAATCGGCGGCCAGTGCGGCCTTGGAGAGCGAGCAGGAGGCCGGCCTCTCAAGGAATTCCTGCACGGCCTGCTGTGCGTATCTGTCCATGCCTCTCGGCCCGGGACCGGGGACCGTTCGATCGCGGGCCGGCCACTGACGACTACGGAGGCTTCACCGGACCATGGACGACATAGACCTCGCCGAATCCCATCTGCTCGGCTGGCTGTCCACCGTTGGCCTCGACGCCCACTATGTGCGCGCCGAGGGCGACTACCTCTACCGGCTCGACGAGCAGGGGCGTGAGATCCCCGTGGTCGACTTCGCCGGTGGCTACGGCTCGCTGATGCTCGGCCACAACCACCCCGAAATCGTGGCCCTGGCCCAGGAGATGCTGGCCGCGGGCGCGCCCGTGCACGCCCAGTTCTCCCGGCACCCCTACGCGACCGAGCTCGCCGCCCGGCTCAGCGCCATCGTGAGCCGGGAGACCGGCGAGGACGAGACGTACAACGCCGTCTTCGCCAACAGCGGCGCCGAGGCTGTCGAGATCGCCGTGAAACACGCGGAACTCGACCGTGCTCTGAAGGCCGCCGAGCTCCAGGCCGAGATCGCGGAGCACATCGAGACGGCCCGCGCCGCCGTGGCGGCGGGCACCGCGGCCATCCCGGTGGAGGCCGCCTGCGCGGCGGGCCCGGACGCCGCCGCCCTCGCGGCCGACGGCATCGACGCCCTCGCCGCCCGCATCACCGAGGTGAACGCGGCCCGCGCGGCCTGCGAACCGCTGCTCTTCGCCCTGGAGGGCGGATTCCACGGCAAGTTGATGGGCAGCGTCCAGCTCACCCACAACGCCGCCTACCGCATCCCGTTCGCGGCCCTCGGCACACCGGCCCGCTTCGTTGCCCGCGAAGAGCTGCCGACACTGCCGAAGATCTTCGAGGAGGAGCGTGTCGACCTCCTCGACCTGGACGTCACCGGCAACGAGATCAGCGTCGTGACCCGACGGCTGCCGCTGCTCTGTGCCTTCGTCCTCGAACCCGTCCAGGGCGAGGGCGGCATCCAGCTCCTGGACGCCGAGAGCGCCGCGCAGATCCAGTCGGCCTGCGCCGCGGCCGGCGTTCCCGTCATCGTGGACGAGGTGCAGAGCGGCATGGGCCGCACCGGCACCTTCCTCGCCGGCACCGGCATCGGTCTGCGCGGCGACTACTACGCCCTGGCCAAGAGCCTGGGCGGCGGACTCGCCAAGGCCGCCGTGATGCTCGCCCGCTCCTCGCGCTACCGCCCGCAGTTCGAGCTGGTGCACAGCTCGACCTTCGCCAAGGACTACTTCTCCACCACCATCGGGCTCAAGGTCCTCGACCTTCTGGAGGCCGACGACGGCGCGGCCTACCGCAAGGCCGCCGAACGCGGGGAGCACCTCCTCGCCATGCTCCGGTCGGTGCAGCGGGACTTCCCCGACGTCGTCGGTGACGTGCGCGGCCGGGGACTGATGCTGGGCCTGGAGTTCCAGGACCAGTCAGGGTCCGAGATCGAGGAACTGCGCCAGCACGCGGAGGGCGCCACGCTCGGCTATGCCCTCGCGGGCAAGCTGCTCCGCACCCACCGGGTGCGCACCTTCCCGACCGCCAGCTCCCCGAACACCCTGCGCTTCGAGCCTTCGATCCACATCGGGGACGACGAGATCGCCCAGCTCGAGTCGGGCCTGCGCGATGTGTGCGCCCTCCTGCGGGTGCAGGACGGTGCGGGCCTCCTGGAGATCACCCCAGCGGCGTGAGAGGACGAATATTCCATGGCAACTCCACTACGGCGGCAGCCACGTGAGGAACAGCATGCGACCGGACCAGTCGCCGAACTCCGCGCCATTCGGGAGCAAGCGCGGCAGGGCCCCAGCGAGAGGGCGACCGAGGCGCAGCACGCGAAGGGCAAGCTGACGGCACGTGAGCGCATCGGACTGCTTCTGGATCCAGGGTCGTTCAAGGAGGTCGAGCAGCTGCGCCGGCACCGGGCGACCGGGTTCGGCCTGGAGGGCAAGAAGCCCTACACCGACGGTGTCATCACCGGCTGGGGCACGGTCGAGGGCCGCACGGTCTTCGTCTACGCGCATGACTTCCGGATCTTCGGCGGCGCGCTCGGTGAAGCGCATGCTACGAAGATCCACAAGGTCATGGACATGGCCATCGCGGCCGGTGCGCCGCTCGTGTCGCTCAACGACGGTGCGGGTGCCCGCATTCAGGAGGGTGTGAGCGCGCTCGCGGGCTACGGCGGCATCTTCCAGCGCAATACGCGCGCGTCCGGTGTCATCCCGCAGATCAGCGTGATGCTGGGCCCGTGCGCGGGCGGCGCGGCGTACAGCCCCGCCCTCACCGACTTCGTGTTCATGGTCCGCGACACCTCGCAGATGTTCATCACCGGGCCTGACGTCGTGAAGGCCGTCACCGGCGAGGAGATCACCCAGAACGGCCTCGGCGGCGCCGATGTGCACGCTGAGACCTCGGGCGTCGCGCACTTCGCGTACGACGACGAGGAGACCTGCATCGCCGAGGTCCGCTACCTCCTGGCGATGCTGCCCTCCAACAACCGCGAGAACCCCCCGGCCGAGGTCTGCGGCAACCCCGCGGACCGGTGCGGGGAGCGACTGCTCGAGCTGGTGCCCGTCGACGGCAACCGCCCCTACGACATGCATCAGGTCATCGAGGAGATCGTCGACGACGGCGACTACCTGGAGGTGCACGAGCGCTGGGCCCGCAACATCGTCTGCGCCCTGGCCCGGATGGACGGCCGGGTGGTCGGGATCGTGGCCAACCAGCCGCAGACTCTGGCAGGCGTGCTGGACATCGAGGCGTCGGAGAAGGCGGCGCGCTTTGTGCAGATGTGCGATGCCTTCAACATCCCGATCATCACGTTCCTCGACGTGCCCGGGTTTCTGCCGGGTGTCGACCAGGAGCACGGTGGCATCATTCGCCACGGCGCGAAGCTGCTCTACGCGTACTGCAACGCCACCGTGCCGCGGATCTCCCTGGTCCTCAGGAAGGCCTATGGCGGCGCGTACATCGTCATGGACTCCCAGTCCATCGGCGCCGACCTCACCTATGCCTGGCCGACCAACGAGATCGCCGTCATGGGCGCGGAAGGCGCCGCGAATGTGATCTTTCGGCGTCAGATCGCCGAGGCCGAGAACCCCGAGGCGATGCGGGTGCGGATGGTCAAGGAGTACAAGTCCGAGCTGATGCACCCCTATTACGCGGCCGAGCGCGGCCTCGTCGACGATGTGATCGACCCCCGCGAGACCCGGGAGGTCCTCATCAACTCCCTGGCGATGCTGCGCAACAAGCACGCCGGCCTGCCGTCCCGCAAACACGGCAACCCGCCCCAGTAGAAAGGAGCCGGTATGGAGGAGTCCCTTGTCAGGGTCGAGCGGGGTGAGGCGGGGCCGGAGGAGCTCGCGGCCGTCACCGCGGTGCTGATGGCCCGCGCGGTGGCGCGGGCGCAGCAGACCCCGTCCGCCGCCGGTGACGACCGCTCCAAGGCTGTTTGGCGCCGCCTCGAGCGCAGCCCTGGGTTCCGCGCCGCGCACAGCTGGCAGGACTGACCTGCTACACGAAGAGGCCTCACCCTCCCTTCGGGGAGGTGAGGCCTCTTCGTCGTGCCCCCGTGCCTTCGTCGTGGCGGCTGCAGCCCGACCCCGGCCCCGGGTCGGTGCCGGGACCACGACACCACCTTCTGTGCCGGTGTCGTCCCGCACCTGCCGCTCCCGTGCCGGGCCCGTCGGCTCGACCCGCCCGAGGAGCAGGAAGGCCAGGGCGCCCATCGCCGCGGCGAGTACCGCGCTGATGCCGGCAGCCGCATGGAAGCCCGAGGTGAACGCGGCACGGACCGTGTCACCCATCGCGGTGCCGAGTCCACCGGGAACGCTGCCACGGCAGTGTGTCCCGTGCGTACTCCGCGAAGTCCCGCGGTGGGCGGCCGAGAACGCGCTGGACTCCGTCGGAGACAGGCGCCGCCGTTGTCGGCGACGGTACCGAGGAGACCGGCGGCGAACTCGGCACAGTCCTTGTCGAAGCCCCGGCCGAGGAGATGTGTGACGTACTGCGGCGTGGAGACCGGGACGTACTCGACGTCGCGGCCCGACGCGTCCGCGATCTCGCGCACGGCGGCGCCGAAGGTCATCGGGCGTGGCCGGGACAGGGCGTAGACCTCGCCTTCGTGGCCGTGGTGTCGATGAACGGCTCCAAACCCTCGCCGGTGGGCGGTTCGACCCGGCCCGCGGCGACGGCGTCGCGCAGGGGCGAATCCTCGCTGAAGTTCTGCGCGAACCAGGTGGGGCGCAGCACCGTCCACGCGGCGGCCGACCCGGCGCCCGACTTCTGTACCGCGCGCTCCACCGCGAAGCCCGACGTGTCGTCCGCCTGCTCCCAGGCGCGGACCGAGAGAAGTACGAGACGGCCCACGCCCGCACGCACCGCCGCGTCGGTGAACTCGGCCATCAGCTCGGCGGTGTCGTCCGTCTGCGCGTCCACCAGACAGACCGCCCGCGCGGACACCGCGGGCCGCCAGGAGGCCTTGTCCCGCCAGCCGAAGCGGCGCTGTCCCGAGCGCGATGCTGTGACGGGTGTGGCGCCGCGTGCGACCAACTGCTCGGCCACGCGCCGTCCCGTCTTGCCGCTGCCGCCGATGACGCAAGAGTCCCCCTTGCGTGCTTCCGCTACTGCGACGGCCAACCTCTGTGCTCGTCGTACGGGTACCTGGTACCGCGTCTTGCAGGCCCGGCGGGGCGGCCCCCCACAGGCCGCCCCGCCGACGTCTCATCCGCTGGCGGCCACCCGCCTCAGGCCGCCTGCTGCAGCGCACCTTCCCGCGGCTGGGGGAAGTGACCCACCTCCACGAAGAACTCCGCGTACCGCGTGAACAATTCCGCGGTCAGCGGCGGGCAGTTCACATCGGTGTCCGTGAGCGCCACCTCTGTCTCGGACGTGTCGATCGGCGGGTAGAAGGCGTCCGTGTCGGACGTCATCATCTCGAAGGCGTGCAGCAGGGGCTGCAGCGCGTTGTCGCGGTCCGCCTGGACCCGGTCTCGCCACTGCGACCAGTCCAACTCCCGCAGGTCATAGCCGAGTCGGCGCAGATTCTCGACGCACTGGGCGAGGCTCAGGGAGCTGTGGTTGAACAGATGGAAGGTGCGGCCCGCGGACTCGGCCTGCTGCGACACCGTGAGGATGGTGCCGCTGACGTAGTCGACGGGCAGCAGGTGGAAGCGGCCGTCGACACCGGCCGGCGCGGCCCCGGACTGCAGGATGCCCTTCAGGCTCAGCCAGACGAAGTCCCGGGTCTGGCAGGCGCCGTTCACCGTGTCGCCGGAGATCACGTCGACCCGGTACACGGAGACCGGCAGACCCCGGTCACGGGCGAGTTCGATGATCTGCTCCGCCACCCACTTGCTCTGCAGATAGCCGCTGGGCAGCAGCTCCGCGGGGCCGGTCGGGTCGGTCGCCTTCAGCGGCTCGCCGTCCTCGCGCGGGCCGTCGAAGACGCCCACGGTCGAGACGTAGTGCACGGGAACCGTGCGGTGCCGGGCCGCGAGCCGGAGCACTTCCTGGGTGCCGCCGACGTTCGCGGCGCGCAGGGTGGTGTACGGGTGCAGCCAATGCACGTGCGCTCCGTTGTGGTACACGACGTCGACCGTGCGGGACAGGGTGTCGAATTCGTCGTCGGACAGGCCAAGACGTGGCTCCGCCAGATCGCCGACGTGGATCTTGAGGCGCTCCTCGTCCACCGCGTCCCACAAGCGGTACCACTCCATGTTGGCCCGCAGGCGTCCCAGCGCGTCCTCACGGTTCATGCCGCGCACCAGGCAGTGCACCGTGGCATCCGTCGTACGCATCATGTCCCGCAGCAGGAAAGCGCCCAGGAAACCGGTGGCGCCGGTCAGGAGGATCTCCCTCGGGTCGTCGGCCACGGTGACCGTCTGGACGGCGGGCCTGATGTCGTCGTCCAGACGGATCTCCGCCGCGAAGTCGACGGTGGATTCCGCGGACTCCTGCGGTGATCCGCCGCCCAGGAGCAGACCCTTGATGTGCGCGGCGAGCGCGGCCGGCGTCGGGTGGTCGAAGACCAACGTCGCGGGCAGTTTGCTGCCCGTCAACTCGCCCAGGCGATTGCGTAGTTCGACCGAGGTCAGCGAGTCGAAGCCGAGCGAGGTCAGCGGCTGCTCCACGTCGAGGGCGGAGGTGTCGCAATGGCCGAGCACCTCCGCGATGCGGTCGAGCACCGGCTCCAGGACGGCCTGCTCCTGCTCCGTCTCGTCCAGGCCGGAGAGGATCTCGGCGAGGGATACAAAAAGCCGTGGACCGGCCGCGGCGATGCGCCGTCCCGGTGTCCGGGAGAGCGCCGAGAGGATCGCCGGGACCGGTCCGCGCTGCTCCCGCAGAGCCGCCAGGTCCACCGGAGTCGCCACGACCGCGGCCCGCTCCAGGCCGACGGCCACGTCGAACAGCGCGGGACCCTGCTCCTCGGGCACGGGCTTGAACCCGGTGCGGGCGATGCGCCTCAGGTCGGTCTCCGTGAGATTGCCGCTCATGCCGCCGCTCTGCTGCCACAGGCCCCAGGCGATCGAGGAGGCCGGCAGCCCCTGGGCGCGGCGGTGCTGGGCCAGGGCGTCCAGGTAGTGGTTGGCCGCGGCGTACGGGGACTGGCCGGGGCCGCCGACGACGGAGGCGACCGAGGAGAACAGCACGAACGCCGACAGGTTGGCGTCGCGGGTCAGTTCGTGCAGATGCCAGGCCGCGTCGACCTTGGGGCGGAGGACCGCGTGCAGCCGATCCGGGGTCTGCGAGGTGATCAGGCCGTCGTCAAGCACGCCGGCCGTGTGTACGACGCCGGTCAGCGGGTGCTCGGCGGGTATGGCGGCCAGGACGGCGGCGAGCGCGTCCCGGTCGGCGGCATCGCATGCGGCAATCGTGACCCGTGCGCCGAGTCCGGTCAGCTCCTGCTCCAACTCCCTTGCCCCTGCGGCTTGTGCGCCCCGGCGACTGGTCAGCAGCAGGTGGCGCACCCCGTGCTCGATGACGAGGTGACGGGCGAAGAGCGCGCCCAGACTGCCGGTGCCGCCGGTGATCAGGACTGTTCCTTCGGAGCTCCAGACCACGGGGCTGGTACGGGTCTGCGGTGAGGTCCTGCTCAGGCGCGGTACGTATACGCGGCCCGCGCGGATCGCGGCCTGGGGTTCACCGGAGGTCACGAGGGCGGTCACGGTGTCCGTGGCGGCGCCGGGCTCGTCCGTGTCGATCAGGACGATTCGGCCCGGGTGCTCCGACTGTGCCGAGCGCAGCAGGCCCCAGACCGCGGAGCCCGGCAACTCGGTGATGTCGTCCTGAGCGGCCGTCGCGATCGCGCCCGAGACCTGAACCACCAGGGGAGTCTCCTCCAGGTGCTCGTAGGACAGCCACTCCTGCACCAATTCCAGGACGTATTGCGTCACTTGATGGGCAGCGTGCGGCGCTGAGTCCGCAGGAGCCAGCGGCCGCAGGAGGACGAACCGCGGCGCCCGCCCCCGCGCGACGGCCTCGCTCACCTCAGCCGGGCTCGCGAAGCCGACGGCTCCGGCCTCGTGCGTGCCCAGGACACCCCAAGCGGCATCCGGAGCGTCGCCCAGGGCCGGTGGCAGCGCCAGCGGCGTCCAGTCGATCTGGAACAGGGCGTCCTCATGACGGCCGAAGGATGCGGACAACTCGGCCCCGGTGACGGTCCGTACGGCCACCGAACCGACCTCGGCGACCGGCTGCCCGGCCCCGTCGGCGAGTCGCACCTGTGCCTCTCCGGCCGGGGAGGAGCTTATCTCGACCCGCAGGACCGACGCCCCGGACGCGTACACCCGCACACCGCGCCACTTCACGGCGAGCGGCGGCCCAGCGCCCGCCGTCGCCCTCAACGCCACCGGTCGCACCGCCGCGTCCAGTACCGCCGGGTGAAGCACGAAGTCCCCGGCTGACGCCCCTTCAGGCAGGCGCAGTTCGGCGAAGAGCGCGTCCTCGCGGCTCCACAGACCGGTCAGCGAGCGGAACGCCTCGCCGTACACCAGACCCGCGCCCTCGAAGTCCGCGTACACCTGGTCGAGCGCGATCTCCTCGGCGTCATCCGGCGGCCATACGGCAAGGTCGAAGGGCGCGCCGGCCGCGGTGGCGCCGAGCGTGCCGTGGGCGTGCGCGGTCCAGGGGGCGTCGGCGTCGTCGGGGCGGCTGTGCACGGTCACCGCGCGCCGCCCCTCCTCGTCCGGGGTGCCCACGCCGACCTGCAGCTGCAGGGCGCCGCTCTCCGGCAGCACCAGCGGCCTGTGCACGGTGAGTTCGTCGAGCGAGGTGGCCCCGAACTCGTCGCCCGCGCGCACCGCGAGCTCCACCAGGGCGGCCGGGGGCAGCACCGGACGGCCGAGCGCCCGGTGGTCGGCCAGCCACGGGTGGGTGCGCAGCGACACCCGACTGGTGAACACCGCCTGGTCGGCGCCCGCGACGGGCGCGGCCGGGCCGAGCAGCGGATGCCCGGTGGCGCGCAGGCCGAGCCCGGTGCTCTGCTCCGCCGCGGCCGTCACGTCGTGCCAGTAGCGCTGGTGCTGGAAGGCGTACGTGGGCAGGTCGACGCGCTGGGCGCCGGTCGGCTCGTAGAACGCCCGCCAGTCGATGGGCGTGCCGTGGGTGTGCAGCGTGGCCAGGGCGTTGGTGACGGCGGCCGGTTCGGGCCGGTCGCGGCGGAGCATCGCCACCGCGCCGGCCATGCTCGCCGAGGCGAGCGCGGTGAGCACCGGGTCGGGGCCGAGTTCGAGAGTGGTGGTGACATCCTCGGCGGCCAGGGTGTCCAGGGCGTCGGCGAAGCGGACCGTGCCGCGCAGCTGGCGCACCCAGTAGTCGGGCGAGGTCAGGTCGTCGCCGGTGGCGAGGCGCCCGGTGAGCGTCGAGACGACCGGGATCCGCGGCTGCTGGTACGTCAACTCCGCCGCGACCTGCCGGAATTCATCCAGGACGCCGTCCATGTGCGGCGAGTGGAAGGCATGGCTGACGGTGAGCCGGAACGTCTTGGCGCCGCGCTCCCGCCACAGCTGCGCGACCGTGTCGGCGGCGTCCTCGTCGCCCGTGATCACCACGGCGGTCGGGCCGTTCACCGCCGCGACGGTCAGGCGGCCGGTGTACGGGTCGAGACTCGCGGCGACCTCGTCCTCCGGGGCCTGGATCGCGATCATCGCGCCGCCGGGGCGGGCGGCCTGCATCAGCCGGCCACGCGCGGCGACCAGGGCCGAGGCGTCCTCGAGGGAGAGCACTCCGGCGACATGGGCGGCGGCGAGCTCCCCGATGGAGTGGCCCGCGAGGTAGTCGGGGGTGATGCCCCAGGACTCCACGAGCCGGAACAGCGCCACCTCGATGGCGAACAGGGCGGGCTGTGTGTAGGCCGTGGAGTCCAGGCCCGCGCCGGTCGCGGTGACCTCGCAGATCGGCCGGTCCAGATGCTTCGACAGCTGCGCGCACACCTCGTCGTAGGCCTGCGCGAAGACCGGGAAGGCGGTGTACAACTCGCCGCCCATGCCCTGGCGTTGGGCGCCCTGGCCGGTGAAGAGGAACGCGGTGCGCCCGCTTGCGCGGGTGCCCCGGATCAGGCCCGGGTGCGTGCCGTCGTCGGCGAGCGTCCGCAGGCCCGCGAGGAGTTCGTCGCGGCCCGCGCCGGTGATCGCGGCGCGGTGGTCGAGGGCGGCCCGTCCGGTGGCCAGGGAGTGGCCCACATCGAGCGGGCAGAACTCGCGCTGCGCCAGGTGCGTGTGAAGGCGCTCGGCCTGCTCGCGAAGCGCCGCGGGGGTGCGCCCGGAGAGCAGCCACGGGGCGGTGCCGGCCGGCGGCGGCGCGGGACGCTCCTGCGGCTCGTCGGCGGGCGCCTGCTCCAGGATGAGATGCGCGTTGGTGCCGCTCACGCCGAACGCGGAGACCGCGGCGCGGCGCGGCCGGTCCACCGTGGGCCAGGGCCTGGTCTCGGTGAGCAGCTCGACCGCGCCCGCCTCCCAGTCGACCATCGGCGTGGGCTCGTCCACATGCAGCGTCTTGGGCAGCACACCGTGCTGCATGGCCTTGATCATCTTGATGACGCCGCCGACGCCCGCCGCGGCCACGGTGTGGCCGATGTTGGACTTCAGGGAGCCCAGGTAGAGGGGCCGCCCGCCGGGCCGGTTCTGGCCGTACGTCTCAAGGATGGCCTGCGCCTCGATGGGGTCGCCGAGGCGGGTGCCGGTGCCGTGCGCCTCGACGGCGTCGATGTCGGCGGGGGCGAGCCCGGCGTCCGCGAGGGCCTGGCGGATCACCCGCTCCTGGGACGGCCCGTTGGGGGCGGTGAGGCCGTTGGACGCGCCGTCCTGGTTGACGGCCGAGCCGCGGATCACCGCGAGGACCTTGTGTCCGCTCCTGCGGGCGTCCGACAGCTTCTCCACGAGCAGCAGGCCGACGCCCTCCGACCAGGACGTGCCGTCGGCCGCGTCGGCGAACGACTTGATCCGCCCGTCGGGCGCGAGCCCGCCCTGCCGGGAGAAGTCCACGAAGCCGCCCGGCGTCGCCGTCACCGTGGCACCGCCCGCGAGTGCCAGTTCGCACTCGCCGCGGCGCAGCGCCGTGGCCGCCAGGTGCAGCGCCACGAGCGACGACGAGCAGGCGGTGTCCACCGACACGGCCGGGCCCTCGAGGCCGAACGTGTAGGAGATCCGGCCCGAGGCGACGCTGCTGAGCTTGCTGGTCAGCAGATAGCCCTCGAACTCGTGCGGCCCCTCCAGATCCAGATAGCTCTGCTCGATGACGCCCGCGAACACGCCGGTACGGCTGCCGCGCAGCGAGGTCGGGTCGATCCCGGCCTGCTCGAAGGTCTCCCACGCGGTCTCCAGGAGGACGCGCTGCTGCGGGTCCATCGCCGCGGCCTCGCGCGGCGAGATCCCGAAGAAGCCCGCGTCGAACTGGGCCGCGCCGTCCAGGAATCCGGCCTCGCGGGCATAGGACGTGCCGGGCTTGGCCGGGTCCGGGTCGTAGAGCCGTTGAAGGTCCCAGCCGCGGTCGGAGGGAAAGGGGGAGATGGCGTCGGTGCCGCGCTCGACCAGCCTCCACAGCCCGTCGGGCGAGGCCACACCGCCCGGGAAGCGGCAGGCCATGCCGACCACGGCGATGGGATCGGCCTCCGCCGCCTCCAGTTCGGCGATGCGGCGGTTCGCCCGTTGCAGATCGACCGTGACCCGCTTGAGGTAGTCGACCAGTTTCTCTTCGTTGGACATCGCGTTCCTGACTCTCCTTGGACGAGGAAGGGGGCGGATCAGTGGCCGAAGGAGCCGAGTTCGTTGTCGATGAAGCTGAAGATCTCGTCCACCGACGCCGAGGCGAGCGCCTCGGCCGCGTCGGCGCCGTCCTCGGCGCCCGCTGCGCCCGCCGCGGCCAACTCCACGCGCCCGATCAGGGCGCGCAGCCGCGAGGAGACAGCGGTGGACCAGGCCTCGGCGTCGCCGTCGAGGGCCGGTACGAGGCCCTCGAGCTGGTCGAGCGCGGTGAGGAAGACCTCCTGGGAATCGGGCTCCTGTGGGGTGAGCCGCTCCCGCAGATAGCTGGTGAGGGACGCGGGGTTGGGGTGGTCGAAGACCAGCGTTGTCGGCAGCCGCAGGCCGGTCACGGTGCCGAGCCGGTTGCGCAGCTCGACGGCGGTCAGCGAGTCGAAGCCCAGCTCCTGGAAGGCGCGTTCGGGCTCGATGCCGTCGGGGTCGGTGCGCCCGAGCACGGCCGCCACGTCCGTGCGGACCAGCGAGAAGAGCAGCTGCTCCTGCTCCCGCTCGGTCAACTCGGCGAGCCGCTCCGGCAGTTGGGCGGCGGCGGGGGTGTGGGGAGCGGCGGACTTGGCGATCCGGCGGCCGCCCGCACCGGCCAGGTCGCTCAGCGGCGCCGGGATCCGGGCCTGGGACCGCACCGCGGCCAGGTCCACCGGCATGGCGACCAGAGCGGCCCGGTCGTCGGCCGTGGCCCGGTCGAACAGGGCCCGGCCCTCGGCCCGGGTGAGCGGTGTGAAGCCGCCCAGGGCAAGCCGGTTGAGGTCCTTCTCGTCGAGGCGCGCGTTGATCCCGCCCTGCTCCCACACGCCCCAGGCGAGCGAGGAGGCGGGCAGGCCGAGGGTGCGGCGGTGCGCGGCGAGCGCGTCGAGGAACGCGTTGGCGGCCGCGTAGTTGGCCTGCCCCGGCGCGCCGAGCACGCCCACCGCGGAGGAGAACAGCACGAACGCCGACAGGTTCTCCTCGCGGGTCAGCTCGTGCAGATGCCAGGCCGCGTCGGCCTTGGGCCGCAGGACGGCGTCGAACTGCTCCTCGCGCAGTCCCCGGGCCAGGCCGTTGTCGAGGACGCCTGCCGTGTGCACGACGGCGGTCAGGGGGTGCTCGGCGGGGATGGCGGCCAGGACGGCGGCGAGCGCATCCCGGTCGCCCGCGTCACAGGCCGCGAACACCGCCTCGGCGCCGAGGCCGCGCAGCTCCGCCGCCAAGTCGGCCGCGCCGTCGGCCTGTTCACCGCGGCGGGAGAGCAGCAGCAGCCGCCTGGCGCCGTGCTCGGCGGCCAGATGGCGGGCGAACTCGGCGCCCAGCGCGCCCGTGCCGCCGGTGATCAGTATGGTGCCGTCGCCGCCCCAGGCCGGCACCGGGCCGTCCTCGGTGGCCGAGACCCGCTTCAGGCGCGGCACGAGCACGGCGTCGCCGCGCACCGCGGCCTGCGGCTCGCCGCCGGTGACCACGGACGCCAACGACCGCATGGCGGCCACGGCGTCGGTGTCGGCGTCGGCGATGACAAACCGGTCAGGGGCCTCGGACTGCACCGAGCGCAGCAGACCCCACACGGCGGCACCGGCCAGATCCGTGACATCCTCCTGCGGGCCCGCGGCGACCGCGCCCGAGGTCACCACGACCAGCGGCGTCCCTTCAAGCCGGTCGTCGCCGAGCCATTCGCGTACGACGTCGAGAGCGCGCCCGGTCGCGGCGCGCACGGCCGTGTCCGGGGCGCCGGGTGTGGCGGGCCAGGGCAGCAGGACGGCGTCGACGGGCCGCCCGGAGGCGAGCGCCTCGGCGACGGCGCCGATGTCCTCGTAGCGGTCCTCGCCCGTCTCGCCGGGAGCGATCACCGCCCACGCGGGCTGCTCGCACCGCTCCGGCAGCGACGCCGGCACCCAGGCCAGCTCGAACAGCGCGTCCCGGCCCGCGCACTGCGCGGCGGCGAACCTCTCGGCGGGGAACTCGCGGTATGTCACGGAGTCCACGGTGGCGATCAACCCGCCGGACACATCGGCCAGTTGGAGTGCCACGGTGTCCTTGCCGAGCGGGGTGGTGCGGGCCTCGACGGCCGTGGCGCCGGTGGCGTGCAGCCGGATGCCCCTCCAGCGGGCGGGCACCTTCACTCCGTCCGCGCCCGGTCCGGCGGTGAAGCCCGGCAGGGCCGCGTCGAGGAGCACCGGGTGCAGGCCGTAGGTGCCGGCCTCCGCCTGCAGCTCTGCGGGCAGCCGGGCCTCGGTGCGCTCGCCGCCCTCGCCGCCCGCCTGCGCGGCGGCCGGGGGTGCGGGCGTACCGCCGAGGTAGCTGCCCTCGGCGTGCAGCGTCCACTCCGCCTCCGGGTCGTCGGGCCTGGCCGACACCGAAAGCCGGCGGCTGCCGTCGTCGGCGGGCGCGTCGGCCCTCAACTGGACCTGTACGGCGCCCTCTTCGGGCAGCACCAGCGGGGTCAGCAGATCGAGCTCCGCGACCGTGGACCGGCCGATCAGATCCCCGGCCCGCACCGCCAGCTCCACCAGCGCGGCCGGCGCAAGGACCGCACGGCCCAGCACCTGGTGGTCGGCGAGCTGCGGGTGGGTGCGCAGCGACACCCGGCTGGTGAACACGGTCTGTCCGGTGCCGGCCACCGTGATGGGGAAGCCGAGCAGCGGATGCCCCTCCGCACCCCACTCCAGGGCACCGGACTTGGCGGGCAGCTGGTCCAGCCAGTAGCGCTGGTGCTGGAAGGCGTACGTGGGCAGCGGCACCCGGCGCGCCCCGGTGGCGCCGTAGTAGGCCTGCCAGTCGACGGGCGTGCCGTGGGTGTGCAGCGCGGCCACGGCCGCGGTGGCCGTGGATGGCTCGGGCCGGTCCCGGCGAAGCAGCGGCACCGCACACGTCATGGTGGCCGTGGCCAGGGCGGTGAGCACCGGGTCGGGGCCGAGCTCGAGGGTGGTGGTGACGCCCTCGGCCTCCAGGGTGCGCAGGGCGTCGGCGAAGCGGACCGTGCCGCGCAGCTGGCGCACCCAGTAGTCGGCGGTGGTCAGATCGTCGCCCGTGGCGGCCCGGCCGGTGAGCGTGGAGACCACCGGGATACGCGGCGCGTGATACGTCAACGCGGCCGCCGCCTTGCGGAACGTGGCCAGCATCGGCTCCATGTGCGGCGAGTGGAAGGCATGGCTGACCGTGAGGCGCTTCGTCTTGCGGCCCTGTTCCTGGAGCTTGGCCGCGATGTCGTGCACGGCATGCTGGTCGCCGGAGACCACCAGGGACTGCGGCGCGTTGACCGCGGCCAGGGCCACCTCCCTCTCGCGCCCGGCGAGCAGCGGCGCCACCTCCTCCTCGGCGGCCTGCACGGCGACCATCGCGCCGCCCGGCGGCAGCGCCTGCATCAGCCGCGCCCTGGCCGTGACGAGCTTCGCCGCGTCCCCCAGGGACAGCACCCCCGCGACATGCGCCGCGGCGATCTCACCGATGGAGTGCCCGGCCAGATAGTCCGGCTTCACGCCCCAGGACTCCACGAGCCGGAACAGTGCCACCTCGACGGCGAACAGTGCCGGCTGCGTGAACCCGGTGGCGTCCAGGTCGGTGCCGCTCGCGATCACCTCGAGGACCGGGCGCTCCAGATGCGGGTCGAGCGCCGCCGCCACGGTGTCGAGTGCCTGCGCGAACACCGGGAACGCCTCGGCCAACTCCCGCCCCATACCGATGCGTTGGGCGCCCTGCCCGGTGAACAGAAACGCCGTGCGGCCACTGCCGCGGGTGCCGCGCAGCAGCGTCGGATGCGTGGTGTCCTGCGACAGGGCGCGCAGGCCCGCGAGCAGTTCGTCGCGGCTCGCGGCCGTGATCGCGGCCCGGTGGTCGAGGGCGGCCCGGCCGGTCGCGAGGGTGAACCCCACGTTGGGGCAGGCGAGTTCCTGGGACGCGTTGACATACCTGTACAGCCGCCTGGCCTGGTCGCGCAGCGCGCCCGCCGTCTTGCCCGACACCAGCCACGGCACCGCGCCCGGCAGCACGGCCGCCGGCTGCGCCTCGGGCCGCTCCGCCTCCGGGGCAGGCGCCTGGTCCTCCTCGACGACGACATGCGCGTTAGTGCCGCCGAAGCCGAAGGAGGAGACCGCGGCCCGCCGGGGGCGGCCGTCCTCGGTGGTCCACGAGCGGGCGTCGGTGAGCAGCTCGACGTCGCCCGCCTCCCAGTCGACGATCGGCGTGGGCTCGTCGACATGCAGGGTCTTGGGCAGCACGCCGTGGCGCATCGACTGGATCATCTTGATGATGCCGCCGACGCCCGCCGCGGCCTGCGCGTGCGCGATGTTGGACTTCAGGGAGCCCAGATACAGCGGCCGGCCCTCGGGTCGGCTCTTCCCGTACGTGGCGAGCAGCGCCTGTGCCTCGATCGGGTCACCGAGGCGGGTGCCGGTGCCGTGGGCCTCGACGGCGTCGATGTCCGCCGGGGTGAGTCCGGCGTCGGCCAGGGCCTGACGGATGACGCGCTCCTGCGCGGGGCCGTTGGGCGCGGTCAGGCCGTTACTCGCACCGTCCTGGTTGACGGCCGAGCCGCGGATCACCGCGAGCACGTCGTGCCCGTTCCTGCGCGCGTCCGAGAGCCGCTCCACAAGCAGCAGGCCCACGCCCTCGGCCCAGCCGGTGCCGTCCGCGGCCGCGGCGAAGGACTTGCTGCGCCCGTCGGCGGCGAGCCCGCGCAGACGGGAGAACTCGATGAACGCTATCGGCGTCGACATCACCGTCGCGCCCCCGGCCAGGGCCAGGTCGCACTCGCCGCGGCGCAGTGCGTTCGCCGCCATGTGCAGCGCCACCAGGGACGACGAGCAGGCGGTGTCCACCGACACGGCGGGCCCTTCGAGGCCGTACGTGTAGGAGAGCCGCCCGGACGCGATGGAGCCCGCGCTGCCGCTGAACAGATAGCCCTCGAAGCCCTCCGGCGGCAGATGCGGCCGCGAGCCGTAGTCGTTGTACATGACGCCCGTGAACACACCTGTGCGGCTGCTCTTGAGCGACTGCGGATCGAGGCCCGCCCGCTCGAAGGTCTCCCACGCGGTCTCCAGGAGGAGGCGCTGCTGCGGGTCCGCGGCGAGCGCCTCGCGCGGCGACATGCCGAACAGCTCCGGGTCGAACTGGTCCGCGTCGTGCAGGAACCCGCCCTCGCGGGTGTACGACGTGCCGGCCTTCTCCGGGTCGCTGTCATGGAGCCGCTCCAGGTCCCAGCCACGGTTCGCGGGGAACCCGGACACGGCGTCCGTCCCCTTGGCGACCAGGTCCCACAGCTCCTCGGGTGAGGTGACACCGCCCGGATAGCGGCAGGCCATGGACACGACGGCGATCGGCTCGCGCGCCTTGTCCTCGACCTCGCGCAGGCGGCGCTTGGCGTCGCGCGCGTCGGCGATGGCCTTCTTGAGGTAGTCGCGCAGTTGCGCCTCATCAGCCACGGTTCACTCAGCTCCCGGGAATTGGTGTGTGCGGTGTACGGGGGCGGTGTCTCGCGGACTGTGACGCGCACCGTCGTCCGTGGCACCGGCAGATCGCCCTGCGGGCTCGTCCTCAACCGCCGGACGGGCTTGATTCACGAATGGTTCGGCCACGAGACTTACGAATGGTTCGGCCACGAGTCGTTCACCTCACTCCGCCTCGTCGAGGAGCGCGAAGAGTTCCTCGTCGCTCGCCGCGTCCAGGTCCGAGTCGTCCGCGGCCTCTTGCGCGCCGCCGGTGCCCGTCGACTGGGCCGCTTCAAGCAGCTCCCGCAGCCGCGCCGTGATGCGGTCCCGCGCCTCCTGGTCGGGGGCGGCCGAACCGATCGCGGTCTCCAGGCCGTCGAGGCAGGCCAGGACGGGATCGGCCGTCGAGGTCTCCTCGATGGCCAGTTCGCCCAGCACATAGCCGGCCAGGGCCTGCGGTGAGGGGTGGTCGAAGACGAGTGTGGTGGGCAGCCGCAGACCGGTCGCACGGTTCAGCTGGTTGCGCAGCTCCACCGCGGTCAGCGAGTCGAACCCGAGCTCCTGGAATGCCCGGTCGGGCGCGATGCCGCCCGGGTCGCCGTGCCCGAGCACGGCCGCCACCTGGGCGCGTACGAGATCCGTCAGGAACCGCTCCCGGTCGCTGCCTGCGAGAGCGGCGAGCCGCTGCGCCAAGGGCTCCTCGCCCGCCGCGGCGCCCGCGGCCGCGCTGCTCGCCGTGGCCCTGCCGCGCCGCGCCACGGGCGCCAACGCCCGCAGAACGGGCGGCAGCCGGTCGCCGCGGGCGCGCAGCGCCGCCGTGTCCAGACGGCTGACCGCGAGCACGGCCTCGCCGGTGGCGGGCGCCGTGTCGAACAGGGCCATCGCGTCCCCGGTGGCGAGCGGCAGCAGCCCCAGCTGGGCCAGGCGCCGCAGATCCGTCTCGTCGAGCCCGCCGGAGATGGCGCTGGTCTCGCCCCACAGGCCCCAGGCCAGGGAGGTGCCGGGCAAGCCCTGGGCGCGACGGTGGGCGGCGAGCGCATCCAGGAAGGTGTTGCCCGCCGCATAGTTGGCCTGCCCCGCGGTGCCGACCAGGCCGGCCACCGACGAGTACAGGACGAACGCGGTCAGATCCTGGCCCTTGGTGAGCTCGTGCAGATGCCAGGCCGCGTCCACCTTGGGCCGCAGGACCTGCGCCAGCTGCTCGGTGGTGAGCTGTCCGACCGTGGTGTCGTGCAGGACGCCCGCGGTGTGCACCACCGCGCTCAGCGGATGCTCGTCGCCGATGCCCGCCAGGGCTCCGGCGAGCGACTCACGGTCCGTCACATCGCAGGCGACGACGTCGGCATGGGCGCCGAGGCCGGTCAGCTCCGTGCGCAGCTCGGCCGCGCCGGGCGCGTCCGGGCCGCGCCGGCTGAGCAAGAGCAGCCTGCGCGCGCCGTGTTCGGTGACCAGGTGGCGGGCGAGCACGGCGCCGAGGGTGCCGGTGGCGCCAGTGACCAGGACCGTGCCCGTGTCCCAGCGCGGCCCGTCCGCCCCCGTCTCCGTCCTTGTGCGGGCCAGGCGCGGCACGGACAGGGCGGTGCCGCGCACCGCGACCTGCGCCTCGCCGCTCGCGACCGCGGCGGCAAGGGCCTTGGCGGGCGCCGATGCGGTGCCGTCCGGGTCGAGGTCGACCAGGACGAGCCGGTCCGGGTTCTCCGTCTGCGCGGACCTGACCAGGCCCCACACGCCGGCGTGCACCAGGTCGGGCACGTCCTCGGCGCCGACGGCCACCGCGCCCCGGGTGACGACCACGAGCCGGGAGCCGGCTACGCGCTCGTCGTTCAGCCAGGCCTGCACCGACTCCAAGGTCCGCTGCACGGCGCGCCGGGCCCGCTCGGGCACCGGTGTGCCGTCGTCGTCGCCGTCGTACGCGGGAAGCAGCACCACCGGCGGGGCCGCGCGGCCCGCGTCCAGTGCGGCGCCGAGCGCGCCCGGGCCGGCGAACACGGTGTCGAGGCCGAGCCCCGCGGGGCCGTCGCCGAGCACCGCCCAGTCGGCCGTGTCGCCGGACCCGGCCGCCGTGCCCTGCAGCTGGGTCCAGCCGATCCGCAGCAGCCCGTCACGTGTGGCGGCCGCACCGGCCTCGCGCAGCGCCTCTTTCGACAGCGGGCGAAGCAGCAGCGACTCGGCGGCCGCGACCGGCGCGCCGGTGCCGTCGGCGACGGTGAGTTCGGCCTGCAGGGAGCCGTCCCCGGGACTTGTCAGTGCCAGGCGCACCCGCAGGGACGTGGCCCCGGTGGCGTACAGGCTCACCCCGGACCAGGCGAACGGCAGCCACGAGGTGCCGCCCTCCTCGGTGACGCCCGGGAGCAGCGGGTGCAGGGCGGCGTCCAACAGCGCCGGATGCAGGCCGAACTGCCCGGCGGACGCGCGCAGTTCATCGCCGAGGGCGACCTCGGCGAACAGCTCCCCGTCGCCCTTCCATACCCGCCGCAGGTTGCGGAACGCCGGACCGTAGCCGTAGCCGAGAGCGTCGAGCCGCTCGTAGGCGCCGTCGAGGTCCACCTCGGCGGCGCCCGGCGGCGGCCAGGCGGTGAGCCCGGTGCCCGGCGCCGCGTCGTCGACGAGCAGGCCTTCGGCGTGCGCCGTCCACGGCTCGTCCGCGCCGTCCCGCTCGGGCCTGGCGTAGACCGTGACCGGCCGCCCGCCGGCGGCGTCGGACTCGCCGACGACCACCTGCAGCTGCACCCCGCCCTCCTCGGGCAGGACGAGCGGCGCGGACAGCGTGAGGTCCACGACGTGGTCGCAGCCGACCTGTTCACCGGCCGCCAGGGCCAGCTCGAGCAGCCCGGTGGCGGGCACGAGCACCATGTCGTGCACGGCGTGGTCGACGGTCCAGGCGGGGCTGCGCCGTGAGATCCGGCCGGTCAGCAGATACGCGTCCCGGTCCGCGGTCCGCACCGCCGCGCCGAGCAGCGGATGCCCGGCCGAGACCAGGCCGAAGCCCTCGGCGTCACCCGCCGTGGCCGGACCCTCCAGCCAGTAACGCCCGTGCTGGAACGCGTAGGTGGGCAGCTCGACACGCCGGGCGCCCGGGAACAGCGCCGCGAAGTCCGCGTCCGCGCCGCGCAGGAGTGCCTGCGCCACGGCCGCCGCGAACGACCCGGGCTCGGACCGCCCGGAGCGCAGCACCGGCACGAGCAGCCCCGCCTCTTCGGTGAGGCAGTCCCGCGCCATCGCGGTCAGCACCCCGCCGGGGCCCAGTTCGATGAACTCGGTGACGTCCTGCGCCTCCAGGCAGCGGATGCCGTCGTGAAAGCGCACGGCCTCCCGGATGTGCGTCGCCCAGTAGCCGGGCGAGGCCAGCTGCTCGGCGGTGGCGAGCTCACCCGTCACGTTCGACACGACGGGGATCCGCGGCTCGTGGTACGTGAGGGCCGCGGCCACCGACCTGAACTCCTCCAGGACCTCCTCCATGTGCGGGGAGTGGAAGGCGTGGCTGACCGGCAGGCGCTTCGTCTTGCGGCCCTGCTCGCGCCAGTGCGCGGCGACCGCCTCGACCAGGCCGGCGTCGCCCGAAACCACCGTCGCCCTGGGCCCGTTGACCCCGGCGACCGCGACGGACCGCGGGTCGTACTGCGCGAGCTGCGCCCGCACCTCCTCCTCACCGGCCTGCAGCGCCACCATCGCGCCGCCCTCACGGGCCGCCTGCATCAGCCGGCCGCGCTCGGCGACAAGCATGCACGCGTCGGCCAGGTCGAGCACCCCCGCGGCGTGCGCGGCGGTGACCTCGCCGATGGAGTGGCCGAGCAGGAAGTCCGGGGTCAGACCGTGGTGCCGGGCGAGCCGGAACAGCGCGGTCTCCACCGCGAAGAGCGCGGCCTGGGTGAACACGGTCTGGTCGATCAGGGCCGCGGTTGCCGAGTCGGCTCGCGCGAACAGCACGTCCTTGAGCGGGTACGGCAGCTCACGATCCAGATGCGCGCACACCTCGTCCAGGGCCGCAGCGAATACTGACTCTGTCTCGTACAACTCCCGGCCCATGCCCAGGCGTTGGCTGCCCTGGCCGGTGAACAGGAACGCCGTGCGGCCGCGCCGGCCTGCGCCCGCCCGCACCACACCCGCGGCCTGACCGCCCTCGGCGAGGGTCCGCAGCCCATCGAGCAGCTCCGCGCGCCCCGAGCCGACGACGGCGGCGCGCTCCTCCAGGCGGGCCCGCGTGGTGGCGAGGGAGAACCCGGCGTCCACCGGCCGCAGTTCGGGCCGCTCCGTCAGGTATGCGTGCAGCCGCCGGGCCTGGGCCCGTAGCGCACCCTCGTCCTTGGCGGAGAGCAGCAGCGGCAGTACGCCGCCGTCCTCGCCCGCCGGCTCGGCTTCCGGGGCCGCGGGTTCGGCCGGCGGCTGCTCCAGTACGACATGCGCGTTGGTGCCGCTGATGCCGAACGACGACACACCCGCGCGGGCCGGCCGCCCGGTCTCGGGCCACGGCCGCTGCTCGATGAGCAGCTCCACCGCGCCCGTGTCCCAGTCGATGTGGGGCGAGGGGTTCTCGGCGTGCAGGGTCCGCGGCAGCACCCGGTGCCGCATGGCCTCAATCATCTTGATGATGCCGCCGACGCCCGCCGCGGCCTGCGCGTGCCCGATGTTGGACTTCAGGGAGCCCAGATACAGCGGCCGGTCCTCAGGCCGGTCCTGCCCATAGGTCTCCAGGAGGGCGCCCGCCTCGATGGGGTCACCGAGGCTGGTGCCGGTGCCGTGCCCCTCGGCGGCGTCCACCTCGTCGGGGCGGAGTCCGGCGGCGGCCAGGGCCTGGCGGATCACCCGCTCCTGCGCGGGGCCGTTGGGCGCGGTCAGACCGTTGCTCGCGCCGTCCTGGTTGACGGCCGTGCCACGGACGACGGCCAGGACACGGTGCCCGTTGCGGCGCGCGTCGGACAGCTTCTCCACCAGGAGCAGGCCCACGCCCTCCGCCCAGCCGGTGCCCTGGGCCTCGGCGGAGAACGAACGGCAGCGGCCGTCGGTGGACAGGCCGCGCTGCCGCGAGAACTCCACGAAGGTGTTCGGCCCCGACATCACGGTGACACCACCGGCCAGGGCGAGTTCGCACTCCCCCTGCCGCAGCGCGTTCGCCGCCAGGTGCAGCGCCACGAGCGACGACGAGCAGGCCGTGTCCACCGTCATCGAGGGGCCCTCGAGGCCGTACGTGTACGACAGGCGCCCCGACACCACGCTCGACAGGTTGCCCGCGAGCAGGAAGCCCTCGAACTCCTCGGGGCTCTTCGCGAGCCGCGACGCGTAGTCGTCGTACATGGCGCCCGCGAACACCCCGGTACGCGAGCCGCGCACCGTGGCCGGGTCGATGCCCGCGCTCTCGAAGGTCTCCCATGCCGTCTCGAGCAGCAGGCGCTGCTGCGGGTCGGTGGCCGTCGCCTCGCGCGGCGACATCCCGAAGAACGCCGGGTCGAACTGGTCGGCCTCGTGCAGGAATCCGCCGTGCCGGGTGTAGGACGTGCCGGTCTTCTCCGGGTCCGGGTCGTACAGGGAGTCCAGGTCCCAGCCACGGTTGGCCGGGAACTCGCTGATCGCGTCGGTGCCTTCGGCGACCAGGCGCCACAGGTCCTCGGGCGAGCGCACCCCGCCGGGGAACCGGCAGGCCATGCCGACGATCGCGATCGGCTCGTCCACCGCCCCTGGCCGCACCGGCGCGGGCGCCGCGGCGGGCTTCGTACCGTCCACCGCCTTGCCGTGCAGATACGTGGCGAGGGCGACGGGCGAGGGATGGTCGAACACCAGCGTCGCGGGCAGCCGCAGACCGGTCGCGGCGGTCAGCCGGTTGCGCAGCTCCACCCCGGCGAGCGAGTCGAAGCCGATGTCCTTGAAGGCCCGCTCCGGCTCGATCCGGTCCGCGCCCGCGTGCCCGAGCACCCCGGCGACGACGCCGCGCACCAACTCCAGGACGGCGCCCTGCTGTTCGTCCTCCGGCAAGGCGGCGATCCGTCCGGCCCACGCGCCGCCGTCACCGGCCGCTCCCGCGGTCCGGGCGGCGCTGCGGCGGCTGCGCACCAGGCCGCGCAGCGGCGCGGCCGGCAGCTCACCGGCCGCCCGAAGGCGGGCCAGGTCCAGCTTGGCGGGCACGGCCAGGGCCTGCTCGCCCGCCAACGCCGCGTCGAACAGGGCGAGTCCGGTGTCCGGGGCGAGCGGAGCGACACCGGCCCGGGTCCAGCGCGCCAGATGGGCCTCGCCGAGCCCGGCGCCCATGCCGTGGGTGCCGTCCCACAGGCCCCAGGCCAGGGATGTGGCGGCCAGGCCACGGGCGCGGCGGTGCGCGGCAAGGGCGTCCAAGTAGGTGTTGGCGGCCGCGTAGTTGGCCTGCCCCGCGGTGCCGTTGATGCCCGACACCGACGAGAACAGCACAAACGCCTTCAGCGGCTGCCCCTCGGTCAGTTCGTGCAGATGCCGGGCCGCGTCCGCCTTGGGCCGCATGACGGCCGTCAGCTGCTCGGCGGTCAGCGAATGCACAGTCGCGTCGTCGAGGATGCCCGCGGTGTGCACCACGCCGGTGAGTGTCAGCCCCGTAAGGACCTCGGACAGCGACTGACGGTCACTCACATCACAGGCGGTCACGGTCACATCTGTGGCCCCGAGCCCGGTGAGCTCGGCCGTCAGCGCGGCCGCACCCGGCGCCTGTGGCCCGCGGCGGCTGGTCAGGAGCAGCCGCCGGACGCCGTACTCGCGCACCAGGTGCCGGGCGAACAGCGCGCCCAGACCACCGGTGCCGCCGGTCACCAGGACCGTGCCCTCCGGGTCGAACTCGGGCGCGCCCACCGGCGCTCCGGTGGCCTCCCGGGTCAGCCGCGGCACCCGCAACTCACCGCCGCGCACCGCGATCTGCGGCTCACCGGTGGCCACGGCCGCGGCGATCAGACCCTCCGCTTCGGGGCCGCCGTCGACGTCGACGAGGACCACGCGGTCCGGGTGCTCGGACTGCACCGACCGCACCAGGCCCCACACCGGAGCCCCGGCGAGCCCCGGCACCTCGTCGCTGGACAGCACACCCACGGCACCGCTGGTGACGAACACAAGCCGGGAGCCCTCGAACCGCTCGTCGGCGAGCCACTCCTGGGTCACCGCGAGCGCCCGCTGAGCCGTGCGGTGGGTGGCGTCGAGTGTGTCACCGCCTTCGATACCGCCTTCGATCCGTACGAGCAGCGCGTCGGCGCCGTCCGGCTCGGGCAGCGCGTCCGCGCCGGCGTCGCCGAGCTCGGCGATCCGCAGCCCCGCTCCGTCCGCGGCGGCCACCACGGGCCAGTCCACGTGGAACAGCGCGTCGCCTGGACCCTGCGCCTGCGGCGCGATGCGGTCCTTGGCGACCGGGCGCAGCGTCAGCGACTCCACGACGGCGACGGGCGCACCCGCGGTGTCGAACAGGTCGAGCCGCACCGTGTCGGGGCCCGCCTCGGTGACGACGACGCGCAGCGCGCTTGCCCCGGAGGCGAGCAGCATGCCGCCGCTCCACGCGAACGGCAGCCGGATCTCCTCGGGCCGCCCGCCGTCGGCCGCCGCCAGGACGACGGGGTGCAGGACCGCGTCGAGCAGCGCCGGGTGCAGGCCGAACCGGCCTGCCTCCTCGTGCAGTTCGGCCGGAAGCGCCACTTCGGCGTACGTCCGCCCCTCGGCCCGCCAGACACCGCGCAGGCCCTGGAACGCGGGCCCGTACTCGTACCCCAGGCCCGCGAGCCGCTCGTACACCCCCTCCAGCGGGGCCGCGACCGCCTCCGCCGACGGCCACTGGCCCGGCAGCTCCGCCACGGCCGCGGACGCGGGCCCCGAGTCCAGGGCGCCGGAGGCGTGCCGCGTCCACGGCTTCGGCTCGTCGTCCCCGGTGTCGGGCCGCGCGTGCACGCTGAACGGCCGCAGGCCCGAGGCGTCCGGCGCGGTCACCACGACCTGTACACGCACGGCCCGCCCTTCGGGAATCACCAGCGGCGCCTCAAGGGTCAGATCGGCGAGCCGCCCGGCACCGGCCTGGTCCCCGGCGGCGACGGCGAGTTCGAGGAACGCCGTCGCCGGTACGAGCACCGTGCCGCTGATGCTGTGATCGGCCAGCCACGGGTGAGTGCTCAGGGAAAGCCGGCCGGTGAACACCAGCTCCTCGCGGTCCGCGAGCTCCACCGAGGTGGCGAGCAGCGGGTGCCCGGCCGGGTCGACACCGAGACTGCGGGCGTCGGTACGGTCCTCGGCCACCAGCCAGTAGTGCTCACGCTGGAAGGCATACGTCGGCAACTCGACGCGCTGCGCACCGGTCCCGTCGTAGAACCCCGCCCAGTCCACGGCCACGCCCTGCACCACGGCCCGGGCGAACCCGGCGACGGCCTCGGGCACCTCGTCGCGGCCACGGCGAAGCAGCGGCACGAAGACAGCGTCCTCGGCGGTCTGCTGCCCCAGCGCGGTCAGGACGGCGTCGGGTCCGAGTTCGAGGTAGGTGGTGACGCCTTGGGACGCCAAGTACCCGATGCCGTCGGCGAAGCGGACGGCGTCGCGGACGTGGTTCACCCAGTAGCCGGGGTCGGTGAGGCGGTCGGCGAGCTGTCCGGTGACATTCGAGACGACCGGGATCTGCGGCTCGTTGTACGTGAGCGATGCGGCCACCTCGCGGAACTCGTCGAGCATCGGTTCCATGAGCGGGGAGTGGAAGGCGTGCGAGACCTTGAGGCGGGTGGTCTTGCGGCCTTCGGCCTCGAAGTGGGCCTTGATGGTGAGGGCTTGGGTCTCGTCGCCGGAGACGACGACCGCGTTCGGCCCGTTGACGGCGGCGATCGTGACCTGGTCTGTGAGGTGGGGTGTGACTTCGTCCTCGGTGGCCTGCAGAGCCACCATCGCGCCGCCCTCGGGCAGGGACTGCATCAACCTGCCGCGTGCGGCGACCAGTTGGGCGGCGTCCGTCAGGGACAGCACTCCGGCGACGTGGGCGGCGGCTATCTCTCCGATGGAGTGTCCGGCGAGGTAGTCGGGCTTGATGCCCCATGACTCGACCAGGCGGTACAGCGCGACCTCGAGGGCGAAGAGCGCGGGCTGGGTGAACTCCGTACGGTTCAGCCTCTTCGCGTCCTCGCCCCAGATCACCTCCCGCAGGTCGCCGTCGATCTCCTCCAGTACGGCGTCGAAGGCCTCGGCGAAGACGGGATACGCGTCGTACAACTCCCGTCCCATACCGGGCCGTTGGGCCCCCTGTCCGGTGAACAGAAACGCCGTGCGGCCCGGGACCCCGACGGTTTTGGTGACCACGCCCGGCGCGGTCTCGCCCCGGCCGAGTGCCGCGAGTCCGGCGAGCAGTTCCTCGCTGCCGGACCCGGTGACCACCGCGCACTCCTCCCAGGCGGCGCGGGTGGTGGCGAGGGAGAGGCCGATGTCGGCGGGGCTCAGATCCGGCTCGGCACACACGTGGGCGTGCAGGCGCGCGGCCTGGGCGCGGAGCCCGGACGCGTCGCGGGCGGACAGGGTCCACGCGTCGCGGGCCGGGGCGCTCCGGGTACCGGCGCCGGGCTCGGCCCTGGTCCCGGCGGGCGCGTTGGGCTCGGCCTGCTCGATGACTATGTGCGCGTTGGTGCCGCTGATGCCGAAGGAGGAGACGGCCGCGCGGCGCGGGCGGCCATCGGCGGTGGGCCAGGGACGGGCCTCGGTGAGCAGCCGCACCGTGCCCGACTCCCAGTCGACGTGCCCGGTCGGCTCACTGACGTGCAGGGTCTGCGGCAGGACGCCGTTGCGCAGTGCCTGCACCATCTTGATGACGCCGCCGACACCGGCCGCCGCCTGGGCGTGCCCGATGTTCGACTTGAGGGAGCCGAGGAAGAGCGGCTGCTGCGCGTCGCGGGCGCTGCCGTACGTGGCGAGGATCGCCTCGGCCTCGATGGGGTCGCCGAGCTTTGTGCCGGTGCCGTGCGCCTCGACCGCGTCCACGTCGGCCGTGGTGAGCCGGCTGTCGGCGAGTGCCTGGCGGATGACGCGCTGCTGCGAGGGGCCGTTGGGTGCGGTGAGGCCGTTGCTCGCGCCGTCCTGGTTGACGGCCGAGCCGCGGATCACGGCGAGCACCTGGTGCCCGTTGCGGCGCGCGTCGGAGAGCTTCTCCACCAGGAGCAGGCCGACGCCCTCGGCCCAGGACGTGCCGTCCGCGTCGGCGGAGAACGGCTTGCTGCGTCCGTCGGCGGCGAGCCCGCGCTGGCGCGAGAACTCCACGAACATGCCGGGCTGCGACATCACGGTGACACCGCCCGCGAGGGCCAGGGTCGTCTCGCCCTGGCGCAGCGAACGTATCGCCATGTGCAGGGCCACGAGCGACGACGAACAGGCCGTGTCCACCGTCACCGCGGGTCCGAGGAGGCCCAGTTGGTAGGCGATCCGGCCGGACATGACGCTGTTGGTGGAGCCGGTGAGCAGATGGCCCTCGACGCTCGGCGGGCCCTCGTGCAGGCGCGGCCCATAGTCCAGGGCGGTGGCACCGACGAACACACCGGTGCGGCTGCCGTTCAGGCCGCGCGGATCGAGACCGCCCTGCTCGACGGCCTCCCATGCCGTCTCCAGGAGGAGGCGCTGCTGCGGGTCCATGGCCAGGGCCTCGCGCGGGGAGATCCCGAAGAAGCCCGCGTCGAAGAGGCCGGCGTCGTGCAGGAAGCCGCCCTCGCGCACCGAGCTCTTGCCGGAGCGCTCCGGGTCCCGGTCGTACAGGTCCTCGTCCCAGCCGCGGTCCCCGGGGAACCCGGAGATCGCGTCCCGCCCCTCGGCGACGAGGCGCCACAGGTCGTCGGGCGAGGCGACGCCGCCCGGGTAGCGGCAGGCCATGCCGACGATGGCGATCGGCTCGGCGGCGCCGTCCGTGGCACCGGCCGTGAACTCATCGGCGTCGTCCGGGCCCGCGCCGAGCAGCTCCGCGCTGATGCAGGCGACGAGCGCGGCGGGCGTCGGATGGTCGAAGAGCAGGCCGCTGGGCAGGTCGAGGCCGGTGACGGTGCCGAGCTGGTTGCGCAGCTCCACCGACATCAGCGAGTCGAAGCCCAGGTCTTTGAACGGCAGCCGGGGGTCGACGCGTTGGCCCGGCGCGTACTCCAGGACCGCCGCGATCTGCTCGGTCACCAGGTCGGTGACGGCCCGGTCGCGCTCGCTCTCGGAAAGGCCGGCGAGCCGTGCGCCCATCTCACCGCGCGGCGCGGCGACGGGAGCCGACGGCCCGCTCTCCGCCGTCGCGGGCAGCTCGGCGCGCTCGGCGCGGCTGCCGCCGATCCAGTAGTGGCTGCGCTGGAAGGCATACGTGGGCAGGGCGACGCGCTGCGCACCGGTCCCGTCGTAGAACGCCCCCCAGCCCACGTCAGTGCCCCGGACGTGCACGGAGGCGAGTGCGGTCAGCACGGCCCGCACTTCCCCGCGTCCCTTGCGCAACGCCGCCACGGCGGCGGGGCCTGGGCCCTGCACCGTGTTCCCGACCAGCGCGGTCAGGACGGCGTCGGGTCCGAGTTCGAGGTAGGTGGTGACGCCTTGGGACGCCAGGTACCCGATGCCGTCGGCGAATCGGACGGTCTTGCGGACATGGCTCACCCAGTACTCGGGGTCGGTCAGGTCGGTGGCGAGCTGTCCGGTGACATGGGAGATGACCGGGATGGTCGGCTCGCTGTAGGTGAGTGATGCGGCCACCTCGCGGAACTCGTCGAGCATGGGATCCATGAGGGGCGAGTGGAAGGCGTGGGAGACCTTCAGGCGGGTGGTTTTGCGGCCTTCGGCCTCGAAGTGGGTCTTGATGGTGAGGGCTTGGTTCTCGTCGCCGGATATGACGAGGGCGTCTGGGCCGTTGATGGCGGCGATGGTGACGGCGTCGGTGAGGTGGGGGAGGACTTCGTCCTCGGTGGCCTGCAGGGCCACCATCGCTCCGCCCTGCGGGAGGGCTTGCATCAGCTTGCCGCGTGCGGTGACTAGTCGGGCCGCATTGGGCAGGGACAGTACCCCGGCGACATGTGCGGCGGTGATTTCGCCGATGGAGTGTCCGGCGAGGTAGTCGGGCTTGATGCCCCATGACTCGACCAGGCGGTACAGCGCGACCTCGAGGGCGAAGAGCGCGGGCTGGGTGAACTCCGTACGGTTCAGCCTCTCCGCGTCCTCGCCCCAGATCACCTCCCGCAGCTCGCCTCCGATCTCGTTGAGCACGGCGTCGAAGGCCTCGGCGAAGACGGGAAAGGCGTCGTACAACTCCCGTCCCATACCGGGCCGTTGGGCCCCCTGCCCGGTGAACAGAAACGCCGTGCGGCCCTCCTGCGCGGAGCCGGTGACGACTTCCTGCGAGGGGCGGCCGGCGGCGAGGGCTTCGAGGCCGGCGAGGAGGGTCTCGCGATCACCGCCGAGGACCACAGCGCGGTCGGAGAAGGCGGTACGGGTGGTCGAAAGGGCGTGCCCAACGGCGGCCGGATCGATGGTGCCGGCGGCTACGAAGTCCCGCAGCTTGGCGGCCTGCGCGCGCAGCGCGTCGGGGCCGCGGCCGGAGACCGGCCACGGCAGTACGCCTGCGGTGGGCCGGACCTCCTCGGCAGCTGCCAGGGTCTGCGGTGCCGGAGCCTGAGTGAGCACCAGATGACAGTTCGTGCCGCCGATGCCGAACGAGCTGACGCCCGCGACGAGTTCACGGTCCGGGTGTGGCCAGCTGGTGAGCTCTTCGACGACGGACAGGCCGAGCGCGTCCAGGTCGATGGCCGGGTTCGGCGAGGTGTAGTTCAGACTCGCGGGAATCTCGCGGTGGCTCAGGCTCAGCAGGGCCTTGATCAGGCCTGTGATGCCCGCGGCGCCCTCCAGGTGGCCGACGTTCGTCTTCGCCGAGCCCACCAGGAGCCGGTCGCCGTCCTCGCGGGCCGAGCCGAGGACACCGCCGAGCGCGCCCGCCTCGATGGGGTCGCCCACCGGGGTGCCGGTGCCGTGCAGTTCGACGTACTGGACCTGGCGCGGGTCGATGCCCGCCTTGTCGTACGCCTCGCGAAGGACCTGCTGCTGAGCGTCGCCGCTGGGCACGGTCAGGCCGGGGGTGGCGCCGTCGTTGTTGACGGCGCCGGCGCGGATCACACCGTAGACGCGGTCGCCGTCCGCGACGGCCTGCGCGAGGGGCTTGAGGATGACGGCGCCGCCGCCCTCGCCGCGTACGAACCCATTGGCGTCGGCGTCGAAGGTGCGCGCCACGCCGTCGGGGGAGAGGCCGCCGAAACGCTCCTCGGTGAGGGCGGTCTCGCCCAGGATGTTGAGGTTGACGCCGGCGGCGATGGCCACGGACGACTCGCCGCTGCGCAGCGACTCGCAGGCCAGGTGCACGGCGACCAGGGAGGACGACTGGGCGGTGTCGACGGTGAGGCTCGGGCCGCGCAGCCCCAGGTGGTAGGAGACGCGGTTGGCGATGATGCCCCGGTTGACGCCCGTCATGGTGTGCTGCGTGATGGCCGCGGCGCCGTACTGGCCGATGAGGCTCTCGTAGTCGGAGCGGATCGTGCCGACGAACACCGAACCGCGGGTCTCACGCAGTGCGGCCGGCACGATCCCGGCGTCCTCCAGAGCTTCCCAGGCCAGTTCGAGAACGAGCCGCTGCTGCGGGTCCATGGCGGCCGCCTCGCGCGGCGAGATACCGAAGAACCCGGCGTCGAAGTCGCCGATGCCGTCGAGGAACCCGCCCCTGCGGACCCCGGCCTGCGCGGGCGGCTCCACGGTCTCCCAGCGCTCGGAGGGTACGTCGGTGACGGCGTCCGCCCCCCTGCGCAGGAGGTTCCAGAAAGCTCCTGGGTCGGGTGCCATCGGAAGCCGGCAGGACATTCCGATGACAGCGACGGCCTTTTCCTCCGCACGCGGACCCTGGTTCTCCGCGGAACTGCCCTTACTCGTCATCACGCTCGGCTGTCCTTTCCTTGCCGAATTCTCAACAACCTGAAACGACACGGGTTCTGAACATCGATTGACCGGCCCTTGACACCCCTTGACATTCGAGGGCAGGCGGACCGTGTCGTGTGCAATATCGGAAGGCCGGTGCGGTCGGTGTCACGCGGCGCGGGCGACGGCTCGCTGGAATGCGCCGTCAAAGAAGAGCAGCCCGTCCTGGCCGCTGCCGCGGCGCGCTTCGACGACCCGGCCGACGAATATGGAGTGGTCGCCGAAGCTGTGCGCGGCGGACAGGTCGCACTCCAGCCAGGCGAGCGCCCCGGACAGCAGTGGCGCGCCGGTGTGTGGCCCCGGCGCCCAGTCGATGCGGGCGAACTGCTCGGGCCCGAGGGGCCGTTTCTTGTCTGCGAAGAACCGCACCACGTCCTCCTGAGTGGCCTCCATGATGGAGACACCGAAGTGACCCGCGGCGGTGATGGCCTCGTGCATCACCGCACTGTGGTCGATGCAGCACAGGACGGATGGCGGGTCGAGGGAGACCGAGGTGAACGCGTTCGCGGTCATGCCGTGGAGGTGGTCGCCACCAGTGGACAGCACGGTGACCCCCGTGGCGAACCGGGCCATGACGTCCCGCAGCGCAGCCGGTTCGGCTTCCGCGGCCGTTGCTCGGTCCCCTCCGATTTCTGTGGTTACAGAGTTCATGTCACGCCCTTCCTGTAAGCCATTAACGAGGGAACATACGGGAGTCGGACGAATCGTCTGGCATCGTCGAGTAACTGGACGCTCAGAACCGCTGACATGCTGCGCAGTCATGTCAGCGGCTGCTTCCGCGCCATGAGATGGCGTGCACGGCCTGGTAACTGACCGGTCTTGAAGGAGGACCGGGATAATTTCCGGAGGATTATCCACCGATCGCGCGCCTCGTATAACTTCCCGGCATGGTCAGTTCACGCGAGCACTCCATGAATTCTCGGACGTCAGGATCACGGGACCGGTGCGTCACCGAACCAGCTGACCTGACCAGGAGGTAGTCGTGCGCAAGGTGCTCATCGCCAACCGTGGCGAAATCGCTGTCCGCGTGGCCCGGGCGTGCCAGGACGCGGGGATCGCGAGTGTGGCCGTCTACGCCGAACCGGACCGGGATGCCCTGCATGTCCGAGCGGCCGACGAGGCGTTCGCCCTGGGCGGTGACACCCCGGCCACCAGCTATCTGGACATGGCCAAGGTGCTGGCCGCAGCCAAGGACTCGGGGGCGGACGCGGTCCACCCCGGCTATGGCTTCCTGTCGGAGAACGCCGAGTTCGCCCAGGCGGTCCTGGACATGGGCCTGATCTGGATCGGACCGCCCCCGCAGGCGATCCGGGACCTGGGTGACAAGGTCGCCGCCCGGCATATCGCCCAGCACGCCGGCGCACCCCTGGTCGCCGGTACTCCCGACCCGGTCTCGGGAGCCGACGAGGTCGTGGCCTTCGCCGAGGAGCATGGCCTGCCGATCGCGATCAAGGCCGCCTTCGGCGGTGGCGGGCGCGGCCTGAAGGTCGCCCGCACCCTCGAAGAGGTCCCGGAGCTCTACGACTCCGCGGTGCGCGAGGCAGTGGCCGCCTTCGGCCGGGGCGAGTGCTTCGTGGAGCGCTACCTCGACAAGCCCCGCCACGTCGAGACCCAGTGCCTGGCCGACACCCACGGCAACGTGGTCGTCGTCTCCACCCGTGACTGCTCACTGCAGCGCCGGCACCAGAAGCTGGTCGAGGAGGCCCCGGCGCCGTTCCTCTCCGAGGAGCAGAACGCCGAGCTGTACCGCGCCTCCAAGGCCATCCTCAAGGAAGCCGGATATGTCGGCGCGGGCACCGTGGAGTTCCTCGTCGGCACGGACGGCACCATCTCCTTCCTCGAGGTCAACACCCGGCTGCAGGTCGAGCACCCGGTCACCGAAGAGGTCACCGGCATCGACCTGGTCCGGGAGATGTTCCGTATCGCCGACGGCGAGGCCCTGGGCCACGGCGACCCCGAAGCCCGCGGCCACAGCTTCGAGTTCCGCATCAACGGCGAGGACCCCGGGCGCGGCTTCCTGCCCGTCCCCGGCACCGTCACCCTCTTCGACCCGCCGTCGGGCCCCGGTGTCCGCCTGGACGCGGGCGTGGAATCCGGCAGCGTGATCGGCCCCGCCTGGGACTCCCTCCTGGCCAAGCTGATCGTCACCGGCGCCACCCGCCAGCAGGCCCTGCAGCGCGCCGCCCGCGCGCTCGCGGAGTTCAAGGTCGAGGGCATGGCCACCGCCATCCCCTTCCACCAGGCCGTCGTCGTCGACGAGGCGTTCACCGCCGACCCGTTCACGGTCCACACCCGCTGGATCGAGACCGAGTTCGTCAACGACATCAAGCCCTTCGCGGCCACCCCCTCCGGGACGGACGAGGACGAGGCGGGCCGCGAGACGGTCGTCGTCGAGGTCGGCGGCAAGCGCCTCGAGGTCTCCCTGCCGTCCTCACTCGGCATGTCCCTGGCGCGCACCGGTCTGGCGGCCGGTGCCAAGCCCAAGCGCCGGGCCGCGAAGAAGTCGGGTCCTGCCGCCTCCGGCGACACCCTCGCCTCCCCGATGCAGGGCACCATCGTCAAGGTCGCCGTCGAAGAGCGCCAGGAAGTCGCCGAAGGCGACCTGGTCGTCGTCCTTGAGGCGATGAAGATGGAGCAGCCGCTGAACGCCCACAAGGCCGGCACCGTCAAGGGCCTCACCGCCGAAGTCGGCGCCTCCCTCACCGCCGGCGCTGCGATCTGCGACATCAAGGACCCGTCGTGAGCGCGGGCGGCGGCAGTCTCCTCGCCATCAGCGATCTGCATGTCGTCCATGCCGAGAACAAGAAGATCGCCAACTGCCTGCGGCCGACCTCCGACGGCGACTGGCTGATCGTCGCCGGTGACGTCGGTGAGCTGTCCACGGACATCGAGTGGGCCCTTACCGCTCTCAGCAACCGCTTCGCCAAAGTCATCTGGGCACCGGGCAACCACGAGCTGTGGACCCCGCGCGAAGATCCCCTGCAACTGCGCGGCCAGGCCCGCTACGACCGCCTCGTGGAGCTCTGCCGAAGCCTCGGCGTGCTCACCCCTGAAGACCCCTACGCGATCTGGGACGGCCCCGGAGGGCCGGTGACCGTGGCGCCGCTGTTCCTGCTGTACGACTACACATTCCACGCCCCCGGCACGACGACCAAACGGGAGTCCTTGGCCGTCGCGTACGACAAGGGCATCGTCTGCAGCGACGAGTTCCTGCTCCACCCCGACCCGTACCCCACCCGGGACGCCTGGTGCCGGGCCCGGGTCGCGGAGACCGAACAGCGCCTTAAGACCTGCGACCCGGAGCTGCCCACCGTCCTCGTCAATCACTTCCCGCTGATCCGGCAGAACACCAGCCTGCTGTATCACCAGGAGTTCGCCCAGTGGTGCGGCACAGTCCGCACAGCCGACTGGCACCGCCGCTTCCGCGCACAGAGCGTCGTCTACGGGCACCTGCACATCCCACGCACCACCTGGCACGACGGCGTGCGCTTCGAAGAGGTCTCCGTCGGCTACCCGCGCGAATGGCGCAGGCCGAACCACCCGCGCACCGGACTGCGCCGGATCCTTCCGTACACACCGTCTGACGCCACCGCGTCACCAGGCCGCCCCGCAGAGGCCGAGCGAGGATGATCGAAGAACTGCTCCCGCCCGGTGTCGTCGCCGTGGAAGCGTTCCACGACCTGCCGGACTTCCCGCTGTACCCCGAGGAACGCGACGTCATCAAGAAGGCGAAGGTCGTCCGGCGACGTGAATTCGCCACCGTGCGCTGGTGTGCGCGCCGCGCCCTCGCCCGCCTCGGCGAAGCGCCCGCGCCCGTGCTCCCTGATCCGCACGGTGCACCGCAGTGGCCCGACGGCATCATCGGCAGCCTCACCCACTGCGCCGGCTACCGGGCCGCGGCCCTCGCCCGCGGCGATGACATCACCATGATCGGCATCGATGCGGAGCCCAATGAGCCGCTTCCGGCCGGGGTGCTGGAGACCATCGCCCTGCCCGTGGAGCAGCGCCTCATCGGGGAGCTGGCCGTCAGCGCCCCCGGAATCCACTGGGGCCGGCTGCTCTTCTCCATGAAGGAGACGGTTTACAAGAGCTGGTACCCCTGCACCGGGCAGCGCCTCGACTTCGAGGATGCCACTGTCACCTTCAGCGCGCAGAGCCCTCTCTACACTGCCCGTGTCCGCATCCCGGACCCC
The DNA here is from genome assembly GCF_030499575.1 of Streptomyces sp. DG2A-72. NCBI lineage: Bacteria > Bacillati > Actinomycetota > Actinomycetes > Kitasatosporales > Streptomycetaceae > Streptomyces > Streptomyces sp. DG2A-72. The sequence goes on along the minus strand of NZ_JASTLC010000003.1, from coordinate 52,484 downwards.
GCTCCGCACACCCCCGCGGTACACATCTGGCAGGGGCGCTGGCTCTGCCGGGGCGGCTTGCTGATCAGCGCGCTCACGGTTTCGCGCCGGGAGCCGGCTCGTCTCGGTGCACGGGCGGCGGCCGTGGCCATCGGGGTCTGAGCCTCTCGCCGTTCCGCGATAGAGCCTCAAGCAGTACCGCGCCGTCCGCACAGGCGGCGTGGACCGGTACCTGCTTCGGTGAGTAATCCGGGAAAACGGAAGCGGAGTTAGTCGTCGGTTACCGGAGACTGGCCAAAGGATTCAGGCCACCGGATACCGTCAATTTCTACCCGGCTCTCCCATTCCCAAGAGGGCGCCCTGACCTGTCCCGCGATGGAGCCCCTCCCGACTCGTACCAGAAGCAGGTGTCATGACTGCACCCTCAACACCATTCGAGCCAGACACGAATTCCGGTAGGCCGGATCCGTCCCAGGTCACGGCGGAAGCCACGGCGCAGGGCACCCGGCTCACCTCGATCACGGGCATGCGATTCCTTGCGGCTCTCTCCGTGTTCTTCTTCCACGTGGCCGTGTTCCGAATATTCGAGGACACGCAGGTATCGGAAGGGATCGCCTATATTTTCAGCAGAGCGGGCTGGATCGGTGTTTCGTTCTTCTTTGTGCTCAGCGGGTTCATTCTCACCTGGGCGGCGAAACCGAACGACTCGATGACCGCTTTCTGGCGCCGGCGCTTCTTCAAGGTCTTCCCGAATCACGTGGTGACCTACGCACTGGCCATGGTGCTGTTCGCCGGGGCCACCGTGGGCGGCGGCACCGCCGTCCTGAATCTGCTGCTGCTCCAGTCCTGGGTGCCTTCGGAGGACGTGTACTTCAGCGTCAACCTGCCCAGCTGGTCGCTCGGCTGCGAGATGCTGTTCTATCTGCTCTTTCCGCTGCTGCACCGCTGGATCGGCCGTATCAGGCCGCAAGCCCTGTGGGGCGTGGCCATCGGCCTTCTCCTCGTGATCGCCGTACTGCCGCTGATCGCCGGCGCCTTCCTGCCCGCGCGGCCCACCGTGGTGCTGCCGCCGGGGGAGGACGTGTCGGAGGCCGCCTACTGGTTCCTCTACATCTTCCCGGCCACGCGCGTACTGGACTTCGTCCTTGGCATCGTGCTCGCTCGGGTCGTGCTGACGGGCCGCTGGATCGGGATAGGGCTGCTGCCGCTGACCGTGCTCTTCGTGTTCTGCTACGCCGCGGCCCTGGAGGCCCCGCAGCTCTACGGCCTGGTCGCCCTCACCGCGGTTCCGCTGGCACTGATGATCCCGGAAACTGCGATGCTCGATGTGCGCAAGCGGGAGACCTGGCTGCGCACCCGCCCCATGCAGTGGCTCGGTGAAGTGTCCTTCGCCTTCTACCTGGTTCAGTGGCCGGTCCTGCTGTACGGCCAGGAACTCCTCGGAGTGGAGAGGAAGTTCTCCCTGCTCACAGGCACCGGAGTGCTGCTGGCCTGCTTCGGAATCACCCTGCTCATCGCCTGGCTGTTGTATATCGGGGTGGAGCGGCCGGCGATGCGGCGCTGGTCCAAGCCCCGAGACGGCCGCAAGGCGCCTGAGAAGTCGCGTACTGCCGCGTGAGCGCCTGCCGCCTGTAGGCGCGACAGGGCCGGCCGTCGGATCGACGGCCGGCCCTGTCGCGTTCCGGGCCGGTTCAGCCGGTGGCCGAGGGGGCGCCGAGAAGCACCGGCAGCGCTTCGTGCCCGTTGTTCACGAAGGACTCGCCCCGCTTCACCTCACCCGCGTCCGTGGCAAGGGCCAGCTGCGGGAACCGGTTGAAGAGCGCGGGCAGGGTGATCTCCGCCTCCAGGCGGGCGAGCGGGGCCCCGAGGCAGTGATGTGCCCCGAAGCCGAAGGCGATGTGCTCCCGGTTGCTCGACCGGGTGACGTCGAAGCCGTCCGCGTCGTCCCCGTGGACCCCCGGGTCACGACCTGCGGCGCCGAAGGAGACCACGATGGGCTCCCCCTTGGAGATGGTCAGGTCCTCCAGTTCGATGTCCTCTACGGCGTACCGCAGCAGGACGTTCATCAGCGGTGCCTCGAGCCGAAGGGTCTCCTCGACCACGTCCTTCCAGGACGCCGATCCCTGCCGCACCAGTTGGAGCTGGTCGGGGCGCGTCAGCAGCGCGAAGACGGCATGGTCCAGGAGGTTGACCGTGGTCTCATACCCCGCCATGAAGATCAGGACGAGAGTGTCGGTCAGCTCCTGGAAGGTCAGCCCGCTGCCGTCGGAGTCGTCATGGGCGAGGACCAGGGCGCTGGTGAGGTCGTCTCCCGGGTTCGCCCTCTTCTCCTCGATCAACTCGCCTGTCCTGAGCATCAGATCCTTCTCGATCTGCTGCATCTCCTCCACTGAGTTGGTGGTGCGCAACAGGCCGTCGACCAGCGGGAGCAGCTTGGCGCGCGCCGCGGCGGGAATGCCGAGGAGTTCGGAGATGACCCGGGCGGGCAGCGGGTAGGCGAACTCCTGGCGCAGATCGACCGGTTGGCCGGCGGGCAGCGTGGTCAGCCTTTCGATGACCTCTGCCGCGATCTCCTCGATGCGTTCCTTCATCGCGGCCGTACGCCGGGCGGTGAAGGCACCGGCGACCAGCTTGCGCAGCCGCTTGTGCTCCTCTCCGTACGCCGTGAACAGATTACGGTCGGCCACGTAGGCGGCCAGCGGCCAGGTGCGGGCCAGCTCTCCCTCGCCGTTCTCCCAGGCGGGCCAGTGGCGGTAGGGGTCGCGGGAGACTCGAGGGTCGGTGAGCAACTGCTTGATCAGCGCATGGTCGGTGACCCACCAGGTTTCCACGCCGAGCAGTTCGGCCCGGGTGGCACGGCCGCGCTGACGCAGCTGTGCTGCCTCACCGTGGACGTCGGTGCCACTTGGATCGATGGTGAAGGCGCCGTGCGCGAACGGACAGGACTGGACGGTCATGTGGTACCTCCGCTGCGGGAAGGGACGGACTGCTCGGTTGTGGAGCGCTGTGGCCCGGACGGAAGAGTTCGCGTCGGAGGCGGTGAGCCCATGCGGGACCGGTCAGGCGCGCCACGTTCTTGGGAGCCACCGGAGGTTTCTCGCCAGGATGAGCGAGCAGGAACAACGGCAGCGGAAGCTTTGCAATGTCCGGTATCAGCCACCCGGCGGCTTGAAAATGCTCCTGTGTGGTTGGAACTGCTCCGACGGTTGATCGAGATGTTCGGAATTCGACCCTACGTTCCTTTGGGCAGCACGATTTCAGCCCCGAGTCACAGGCCGGTAATCAGCGATCTCGTATGCACGGCCATGGCTCAATGAGCGACCAGTTACCGAGCTGTGGAAGGGGCCTCGATACCGTCACACGGGAGCGATCAAAGTGACTTCGTCCCCGAAGAGCGGAGTATTCGCATGTCGAATGAGTCCGGAACCGTCAACAACGCAGTAGAAGACCGCTTTCACAAGCACACCGACGACTACGTCAGGGCCTTCAACTCCGGTGACGCCGACCAGGTGAACGCCTTTTACACGGACGAGGCAGTCGCCGTGTGGGAGCCGGGAAAGCCACTCACCGGCCAGGCCCGCAAGGAGTACACCAAGGAGTTCCTCTCCCGGCGCCCCGTCATGCGCGCCACGGTGCGGCAGTCGTTCGCGACCAAGGAGACCGCGCTGCTCATCGTCGACTGGCACATGGACGTCTCCGGTGAGGTCATGGAGGGCGTCGGCGTGGACGTGCTGCGCCTCGGGGACGACGGCACATGGCGCTACGCCATCGACGACCCCTTCGGCGAGGAGAAGAAGTAGAGGCCCCGCCCTCCCGCACGCGACCAACCGCACACGTAACAGACGGCACGCGCAACGGACGTGGCTCCGAGGCGGCGCCGATGCCGCGACAGAAGGATCATTCATGGACACCGACGCACAGGCCGGTACCCCCCGACCGCGGGTCGGCGGGAATGGCTGGGCCTGACCGTTCTGGCTCTGCCCACACTGCTGCTCTCCCTCGACATGAGCGTGCTGTACCTGGCGCTGCCTCATCTCAGCGCCGACCTGGACCCCAGTGCCACGCAGTCGTTGTGGATCATGGATATCTACGGATTCATGATCGCTGGATTCCTCGTCACCATGGGCACCTTGGGTGACCGGATCGGCCGCCGAAGGCTGCTGCTCATCGGAGCCGCGGCCTTCGGCGTCGCCTCCGTACTCGCCGCCTACGCACCCTCCGCCGAGACGCTGATCGCAGCACGTGCGCTCCTTGGCATCGCCGGCGCGACCCTGATGCCCTCCACACTCGCCCTGATCAGCAACATGTTCCTCGACCCCCGGCAGCGAGCCAGCGCGATCGGGCTCTGGATGACCTGCTTCATGGTGGGGTCGACCATCGGGCCACTGGTCGGCGGCACGCTGCTCGAACTGTTCTGGTGGGGCTCCGTGTTCCTCCTCGGCGTCCCCATCATGCTGCTGCTCCTGGTGACCGCGCCGGTGCTGCTTCCCGAGTACCGCGACAAGAGCGCCGGCAAGGTGGATCTGGTCAGCGCCGTCATGTCGCTGGTGGCCGTGCTGTCGGTGATCTACGGCCTCAAGCACCTTGCCGAACACGGGATCTCCGTGACCGCGGCCGTGGCTGTCGTACTCGGTGTCGCGGTCGGTGTCGTCTTCGTCCGGCGCCAGCGGTCGATCGCCAGCCCTCTCATGGACATGCGGCTGTTCGGCAACCGCTCGTTCAGCGGCGCGTTGACGGTCATCCTGTTCGGCACCGTCGTCTCCGGCGGCATCTTCCTCTTCGCCTCGCAGTACTTCCAGACCGGCGAGGGACTCGGCCCCTTCCAGGCGGGTCTGTGGCTGGTGGCGCCGGCCCTCGCCACGGTGCTCAGCTCAATGCTCTCGCCGGCCATCGCCCGCACCGTCCGCCCGGCCTATCTGGTGGCCTCCGGTCTGGTACTCGCCGCGTCCGGCGCCGTGCTCCTGGCCATCGTGCCCGAGGACGGCAGCCTTGCGCTGGCGGTCAGCGGGGTCACCATCGCCTTCCTGGGCTTTGGTCCGATGATGGTGCTCGGCACCGACCTGATCGTGGGCTCGGCGCCGCCCGAGCGCGCGGGATCCGCGTCCGCCCTGTCGGAAACCGGGTCCGAGCTCGGCATCGCGCTGGGCGTGGCGCTCCTCGGCAGCCTGGGCGCCGCCGTGCAGCGCGGCCGTACGTCCGACGGCGCAACCACCGCCGAGGGGTTCATCGGCGGCATGAACGCCGTGGCCTGGGCATGCGTTGCCATCCTCGGGCTGCTGGCCGCCGTGTCCATGGCTCTGCTGCGGCACATCCGCCCCGGCAACGAGGAGCACGCCGAGACCGTCGCCGCCGGCGACCCGGACGACTCGGCGGCGAAGACCGCTCAGGTGCCGGGAGTCTGACCCCTGCACCACACCGCAGGGGCGGGGGAGAGAAGAAGAGAAGCACGTACCGCCTGCGGGTGAGAGCCGGAATCGGCTCTCACCCGCAGGCGTACGTGCTTCTCCGGCTAGCCGCCGGCCGCGGCCCTCAGTTCGTCCAGGAGCTCCGCCTGGCGGCGTACGACGGGTCCGTCCAAAACCTCGCCCGCGCGAACGGCGTCGGCGAAGGCCGACACTGTCCGGGCCACCTGATCGGCCGCGTCGAGCACCAACTCCTGGCTTCCCACGGCTTGTTCGAGACGGACCACCGGCTGATGGTCGGCCGGAGGAGTGAAGTAGCGGTCCACCGAGATGTGGCCCTTGCTGCCCCACAGCTCACAGCGGTTGCGGTACGCGTGGTCGAGCCCGAACGACAGCTGGGCGTGTACCCCACCGGGAGTGCGCAGCAACGCCGCTCCCGCGATGTCGACGCCGAGCTCCGGTTCCTGGGTCAATGTGGCGCCCACGGTGTGCAGTTCCGTGCCCAGGAAATGCAGGGCGGCCCGTACGGGGTAGACGCCGGTATCCCACAGCGCGCCACCGCCCAGCGCACGGTTGTATCGGATGTCGCCGGGCGGCAGACCTGGCACGGCGAACTCCGCGACCAGAGCGCGCAGTTCACCGATCTCTGCGAGCAGGTCCCGCAGTCGCGCGTGCTGCGGATGGTGAACGAACATCACGTTCTCCATCAGTGCGAGCCCCCGCGAGCGGGCCAGGTTGAGCAGCTCTGCCGTCCGCCCGGCGCTGAGCGACATCGGCTTCTCGGCCAGTACGTGCTTGCCCGCGAGCAGGGCGGCCTCCACCCAGGTGGCGTGCAGCGCGGCGGGCAGCGGGATGTAGACGGCGTCGACGGATGCGTCGGCAAGCAGGTCGCCGTAGCCCGTCACAGGGCGGCAGCCGTAGGTGCGCGCGACCTCTTCCGCCCGCGCCGCGCTCCGGGCGGCCACCGCGGTGACCTCGATGCCCGGAGCGGCGGCGAAGGAGGGCAGCATGCGGCGCCTGGCGATTGCCGCACAGCCCATGACGCCCATGCGGATCGGCCGGGTCATGGCCGCACCGCTCCCGTGTGGAAGAGCGAAAGCAGCGTGCGGGCCTGCACGTTGAGATAGTGCCCGTGCCGGACGAGGCTGCTCAGCTGGCCAAGGCTCGCCCAGCGGTATCCCGGCGGTGGCTCGTCGGGGACCTCCTTTGGGGCGTCGACGACCAGATAGCGGCTGCGCGCGTTGAGGAACCGGCCCCCTTCCTCGGAGTGCACCGCCTCGTACCGGATGTTCTCGGCGGGTGTGCCGAGCACCAGGTCGAGGAAGGGCGGCCGCTGCTCAGTGGGCAGTGCTGCGTAGTTCGCGGGGGTGTACTGGACGGTCGGGCCCGCTTCGACGGTGTCCACGAAACCGCCCTCCACCCTGGCGTGCATCAGTACATGCGGTACGCCGTCGAAGTGACGCAGCAGGAAGGCGGTGACGCCCAGGCCGACCGGCTCGAACAAGGGCTGGGTCCAACCGGTGACTTCCCTGTTGTCGGCCTGCACGGCGACGGCGACAACCGAGAAATAGCGGCCGTGCACATGCTCGATGCTCTGCTCGCCCCGCACCCAGTCGTCGATGGAGTTCAGCGGGACGGTGCGGGCCCGCACGTCGTGTCGTGACCGTTCCCCGGTGAACCAGGAGAGCAGTTCCGTGTCCGAGTCCAGTGCCCCGGTCCCGTCCGAGCCGGCCGGTACGCAGGACAGGACCGTGCGGGAGTCCATGTTGACGACGTCGTCCCGTTCGAGGAGCTCCCCGATCTGGCCGAGAGTCAGCCAGACGAAGTCCTCGTGCAGCTCCACTTCGCCCCGCGCTTCGACGATCATGTTCCGGTTGGACTTCCGGTAGAACCAGGAGCCGTGCTCGGACTGCAGCGCATCGGCGAGCACGCGGCCGCGGCCGGGCTCCCTGAAGTAGTCGATGTACCGGACGTCAGCGCCGTTGTGCACTTTGGTGTAGTTGCTCCGGGTGGCCTGGACCGTGGGCGAGAGCTGGAGCAGATTGGCGTTGCCGGGCTCCATCTTGGCCTGCATGAGAAAGTGCAGCACCCCGTCGAACTCCTTGACGAGGATGCCGAGGATGCCGACCTCCGGCTGTCTGATGATGGGCTGCTGCCACTGGGGGAAGGGCTGCTCATCGGTGGTGACATGGAGGCCCTCCACCGTGAAGAAGCGGCCACTGCGGTGCCCCAGATTGCCGCTGTCCGGCTGGAAGGACCAGCCGTCGAGCTCGGCGAACGCGATGCGCTCGACCCGGAAGCGGTGTGCCCTGCCGCGTTCGGCGAGCCAGCCGGCGAAGTCCTCGGTACGCAGTTGCGTTCCGACCCCGCGGACGGCCGCCGAGCGGGCGAAGCGCTCTGCGAGGCCGCTGTCCACACGGGGCCGCAGCAGTGTTGGCGCGGTCATTTGTGGGCCTCCACGAACTCCTTGACCGAGGCGATGACGTAGTCGAGCATCTCCTCGCTCAGCCCTGGATAGACACCCACCCAGAACGTCTGGTCGGTGATCAGGTCACTGTTGGCGAGGGATCGCACGACCCGGTGCTCACGGTCGGCATAGGCGGGCTGGCGGGTGAGGTTCCCGGAGAACAGCCGCCGGGTGCCGATCTTGCGGCCCTCCAGGAAGTCCACCAGGGCGGCTCGGGAGAAGGGGGCCTGCGGGTCAACGGTGATCACGAAGCCGAACCAGCTCGGTTCGCTGCCCGGGGTCGCTTCCGGCAGCACCAGGTGCGGCACGGCGTCGAGTCCGTCCCGCAGCCGCTGCCAGTTGCGCCGCCTGGCCTCGGTGAAGCCGTCGACCTTGGCCAGCTGGGTCAGACCGAGCGCCGCCTGCAGGTCGGTGGCCTTCAGGTTGTAACCGATGTGGGAGAAGATGTACTTGTGGTCGTAGCCCTTCGGCAGCCTGCCCATCTGGTGCTCGAACCGCTTGAGGCAGGTATTGCTCTTGCCCGGCTCGCACCAGCAGTCCCGGCCCCAGTCGCGCAGTGACTCGACCACCCTGGCGAGCTTGAGGTCGGAGGTCAGCACACAGCCGCCCTCGCCCATCGTGATGTGGTGAGCGGGGTAGAAACTGACCGTCGTCAGATCGCCGAAGGTGCCCGTTGGTTTGCCCTGGTAGAGCGAACCCACCGCGTCGCAGTTGTCCTCGACGAAGAACAGCCCGTGCTGCTTGGCGAGTTCGGCGACCTCGGCCACCTCGAAGGGGTTGCCGAGCGCGTGCGCGATCATGATGCCCCGGGTCTTGGGGCCGATGGCCTCGGCGACCCGGTCCGCGGTGGTGTTGTACGTACCGAGCTCCACATCGATGAAGACCGGGACGAGCCCGTTCTGCACGATGGGGTTCACGGTGGTCGGGAAGCCGGCGGCGACGGTGATCACCTCGTCGCCGGGCCGCAGCCGCCGGTCCTCGAGAACGTGCGAGGTGAGTGCGGTGAGCGCCAACAGGTTCGCCGAGGAACCGGAGTTGGTGAGATGGGCCTTGCGGCGCTGCAGTCTGCGGGCGAACTGCGACTCGAACTTCCGGGAGGCGGGGCCGGCGGCGATCCGCAGGTCGAGTGCCGCCTCGACCAGAGCGGCACGGTCGTCGGCGTCGAGTACGGCCCCGGAAGGCCAGATCTCCGTGACCCCGGGGACGAACGTCCCGTCGCCCTGGATGTCCTGGTGGTACTTGCGGGTCTCGTCCAGGACGAGCGCCCGGTGCGGATTGGTCTGCGCGCTCATCGCACGGCCACCTGTCCTTCATGCTCGGAGTACTTGGTCGACTTCCACCAGTCCGTGTTGTCGCGGTACCAGGCGACGGTGTCGGCGAGGCCCTGGGCGAAGGGGACTCGGGGGGCGTAGCCGAGCTCGTCGCGGATCTTCGACTCGTTGAGCGCGTACCGCAGATCGTGGCCCTTCCGGTCGGCGACGTGCCGGACCGCCGAGGAGTCGGCGCCGAACAAACGCAGCAGGTGGTCGGTGATTTGACGGTTGGTCAGTTCGTTGCCGCCGCCGATGTTGTAGATCTCGCCCGCCCTGCCCTTGGTGAGCACCAGTTGGATGGCGCGGCAGTGGTCGTCGACGTGCAGCCATTCCCGTACGTTGCGGCCGTCGCCGTACAGGGGGACCTGTTCACCTTCGAGGAGCTGGGTGATGAACAGCGGAATGAGCTTCTCCGGGTGTTGGTAGGGCCCGTAGTTGTTGGAGCAGCGGGTGATCGACAGGTCGATTCCGTGGGTACGCCAGTAGGACCGGGCCACCAGGTCGGAGGCGGCTTTGGAAGCGGCGTACGGGGAGTTGGGCAGCAGGGGGTAGTTCTCGGTCCAAGAGCCTTCGTCGATGGAGCCGTAGACCTCGTCGGTGGAGATGTGCACGACCCGCTGGACGCCCGCCGCGAGGCAGCAGTCGAGCAGGGTCTGGGTGCCTGCGACGTTCGTGCGGATGAATGCGTCGGCGGACTGCAGCGAGCGGTCCACGTGTGACTCCGCCGCGAAGTGCACCACCACGTCGTGGCCCGGCAGCACCTCGGCCAGCAGGGCCCGGCTGGTGATGTCGCCCCGGATGAACTCGAGGCGGTCATGGTAGGCGGGCAGGTTGTCGCGGTTGCCCGCGTAGGTGAGGGCGTCGTAGACCGTCACCTGCGCGTCCGCGTACTCCGGGTAGCCACCCGACAGGAGTGTGCGGACGTAGTGCGAACCGATGAAGCCCGCGCCTCCTGTGACGAGGATCCTCATGCTGCCACCTCGATTACCGTGTTGTCGCCGATGACCATGCGGTGCTGGGCGATTCCCCGGTCGCTGGGGCTGACGCTGGCGGAGCGGCCGATCAGCGAGCGGTGCAGCCCGGGGACGTTCGCGATGTTGGCGCCGGCGAGGACGATCGACTCTGTGATCCTGGTGGCCCGCAGCGTGCAGCCGGTGCCGATCGAGGTGCCCGGGCCGATGTGGCTGTCCTCCACGACCGAGTCCGCTCCGACGATGATCGGGCCGACCAGCTTGGATCGCACGACCCGGGCGCCCGCAGCGATGACCACGGTTCCGGAGAGTTCGCTGGTGTCGTCCACTTCACCGTCGATGCGGCTGGTGAGGGCGGCCAGCAGCCTTGCGTTGCACTCCAGGACGTCCTCGGCGCGGCCGGTGTCCTGCCAGTAGCCCTCGTAGAGGCTGGCCTTGATCTGCGCGCCTTGTTCGAGCATCAGCTGGATGGCGTCGGTGATCTCCAACTCGCCGCGGGCACTGGGCTTGATGGTGTCCACGGCCTGGTGGATGGCCTTCGTGAAGAAGTACACGCCGATCAGGGCGAGGTCGCTCTTTGGGTGCTGAGGCTTCTCCACCAGGCGCTGCACGGCGCCCGACTCGTCCACTTCGGCCACTCCGAAGGCCCGGGGGTCGGACACCCTGTGCAGGACGACCTGGGCTGCGGGGCGGCTCGCCGTGAACTCCTCGGCGACGTGGGTCACCCCGTCGGGCAGCATGTTGTCCCCGAGGTACATCACGAAGTCGTCGTCGCCGAGGAAGGGCCGGGCCAGCTGCACGCAGTGCGCCAGGCCCATGGGCTCATCCTGGGGGATGTAGGTGATGCGGGCGCCGAAGCGGGAGCCGTCGCCGATCACATCGGCGATCGTCGCTCCCCAGGAGCCGACGACGATGCCGATCTCGGTGACGCCCATGGCGCGGATGCTCTCCACGACGTGTTCCAGGACCGGTCGGTTGGCTATCGGTATGAGCTGTTTGGGCATGGAATAGCTGAACGGGCGCAGGCGAGTGCCGCTTCCGCCCGACAGCACGAGAGCCTTCATGGGGGTTCTCCTCACAGCGATGGTTGGATCCTTGGGTGCGTCTCCTGCCAGGAGGCGAGGAGCCCCTGGGCCGCGGCCTCGGCGACACTGCTGGCCCCGGCGTCCTTCTCGGACATGAGCGGCGGCGTCGCGAATCCCCAGGGAAGTGCCAGATCGGGATCGAGTGGGTCGATGTCGATCTGAGTGCCCGGCACATGCATGCTGGACAGCACGTAACAGATGCAGGTGTCGTCGGTCAGGGTGAGGAAGCCGTGGCCCACGCCCTCCGGTACGAAGACGGAGCGACCGGAGCCGGCGTCCAGCTCGTGGACCGCGTGCCGCCCGAACGTCGGCGAGCCCACCCGAAGGTCCACCACGATGTCGCGCAGCGCTCCCCGCACACAGGTGACGTATTTCGCCTGGCCAGGGGGCAGGGTCACGCTGTGGATGCCGCGCAGCGTATGACGGCGGGAGGTGGAGTAGTTGATCTGCTGGGGCACGAAGGGGCGTCCCAGGGCGCGCTCGAAGACATCGGCGCGCATGGCCTCATAGAAGTTCCCCCGCTGGTCGGTGAGTTGGTCGGGAGTAACGAGGTATGCCCCGGGAACCGAGGTCTGCGAGATACGCACGGACGCTGCCTCTCTCCGCTTGCGGTGTCAGCCGCCAAGCCGGCTGAGCCGGTTCTCGACGGACTTGCGCACTTCTTCGGCGACGGTGCGGACCTCCAGGTCGTCGAGGCCCTGGTGCAGCGGCAGCAGCAGCGTGGTACCGGATGCCTCCTCCGTGCCGGGCAGCTCGACGCCACCGCCCCGGTAGAGGGGCACTTTGTGCAGCGGCGGGTAGCGGAACGTGGTGTAGATGCCGTGGTCGAGGAGGTCGGCGGCCACCTGATCGCGGATCCGCCGGTCCAACTGCACCCAGTAGAAGTAGCCGGAGGTGGTGTGCCCGTCGGGCAGCGGCGGCGGCAGCACGATGCCCTCGGCGTCGGCGAGCAGTTCGCTGTACAGAGCGCAGATCGCGTTACGGCGAGCCACGAACTCGGGCAGCCTGCGCAGCTGGACCTGCCCGATCGCGGCGGTCACGTCGTTGCCGACGACACGACGGCCGAAACTGGCCAGGTTCAGTTCCCACCAGCGGTGCGACACCTTCGCCGCGGAGAAGCCGCTGGACTGCTCAAGGCCGTGGTAGGCGAAGCTGCGGGCCCGGCGTGCGACTTCGGGATCGCGGGCGTAGAACATTCCGCCGTCCCCGGTCACCAGCACCTTCATCGCGTCGAAGCTCCAGACGGCAAGGTCACCGAAGGTGCCGCACGCGGTGCCGTCGGCGCGGGAGGCGACCGCGCAGGCCGCATCCTCGATGAGAGTGACGCCGCGGTCGCGGCAGAGCTCGGCGATCGCGGCGACATCGCCCGGGTAACCGCCGTAGTGCAGCAGCAGCACGGCCTTGGTCCGCGGCGTGAGCGCGCTCTCCACCTGAGCGGCGGTCGGGTTGAGCGTGCGCGGGTCGACATCGCAGAAGACCATCCGGGCGCCGGTCGCCGACACGGCGTTGCCGGCGGCGACGAAGCTGACCGAAGGCATCACCACGTCGTCGTCGGGGCCGAGACCGAGCAGCTCGCCGGCGAGGAACAGGCCCGCGGTGGCCGAGTTGATGAAGATGACGTGCTCGGCGGGCACCCCCAGGTGCCCGGCGAAGGCGGCCTCGAACTTCTCGGTCCTCGGGCCGTGTCCCAGCCAGTTGGAGTCGAACACCTCCTTGACCGCGGAGAGTTCCTCGTCACCCAGCGTGGGCTGGAATACGTTGATCACTCTCTTCCTCCAGAGTCGGACTGCATGAACGCGGGGCTTATGGGACGCAGAGGCCGTGGTGTGCCCGGCCGGGCGCCTTACGGGCCGGTCAGGAGCGCGCCTTGGCCTCGGCGGTCATCCGCTCCAGGACGGGGACGAGCTCGCCTGGCGAGGGGGTGGCCAGCAGGTCGTCACGCAGCCGGTCCGCGCCGCGCTGGAAGGACGGGTCGCAGAGCACCCGCGCAATCTCCTTGCGCATGACGTCGACGGACTGCTCGGCGTGGTTCAGGGTCAGGCCCGCGCCCCGCTGGGCGATGAAGGCCGTGGTGGGCGGGATGTCCATGTGCTTGCGTACGAAGCTCGACTCGTTCCCCTCGTCGTCCCAGGAGTTGAACACGCTCTCCTCGTCCGTGATCAACTGCGGTACGGCGTGGTGCGCGGCGGCCGCGAAGGTGCCGGTACCGCCGTGGTGGATGATCGCGTCGCAGCTGGGCAGCAGCTGGCTCAGAGGTATGTAGTCGACCGCCCGCACGTTGTCCGGCAGTCGGTCGAGAGCGGACAGCTGCTCTTCGCTGAGCGTGGCGACGACGTCGACGTCCATGCCGCCGAGCGCCTTTAGGAGCGCCGCCGTACGGCTGTCGCCGTCCTTGAAGAACTTCCGTACCGACATCCCCAACGTCAGTGCGACACGAGGCCGTTGGGAGTGCTGGTCGAGCCATTCCGGCACAGCGCAGGCCCCGCTGAAGGGGATCCAGCGCACGGGGACGGTCAGCGTGTCCGACGCCAGCCGCATACCGGCGGGCATCGGGTCCAGGGTCCACTGGCCCAACAGCAGCTCGTCGTCGACCTCCACGCCGTGCCGCTGGGCCACCGGGCGTACCGACTCCACGAGGGGGTTCTCTCCGCCGGCGGGACCACGTGCCGCGAAGCGGTCCCGCACCCAGCCCCAGTAGTCAAGACCCCACAGAATGCGGGCATGCACTGCTCCCGAGGCCCTGGCCGCCACCGCGGCCGAGGGGAAGCAGGGGTCCCACAGCACCAGGTCGGGACGCCACGACCTGGCGAACCCGACGAGCTCGTCCACACCGGGCCGGTATACGTCGGGTGCGGCATTGGCGGGGTGGAAGTCCCACAGCACCGGCAGCATGAAGGTGCGGAAGACGTCCCAGGCGTACTCCTCGTCCTGACCGAGCCGCAGCGACTCACCGAGCCGGTCCAGTTTCGTCACCACGTCCGGCGGCGTCGTACGGCCCGCCGCCCGCGCTTTCGGCATGGTCTGCGGATCGCCGAGCGGCACCGCGGTCAGCCCCACGGATGTGATGACCGGGGCCATGTCGGGGTGAGAGGCGACACGCACCTCATGGCCGGCGTTCTGCAGCGCCCAGGCCAGCGAGACCATGGGGTACAGATGGGCGGGCGCGGCGTAGACGGTTATTAGGACACGCATGGACTTCTCCCCTTGAGGGATATCGGTTTGAGGGATATCGGCGACGCCGAAGAGACAGTCGTGGAACTAATCCCGCGACGCCCGGCAGGATACGTACGGGAAATCTCCCGAAACCCTCGAACGACCGTGCGGAGTGGTCGTATTCACCGTACCTGGCGGGTCCCATCAGGCGCTCATTGCCAGCTCATCAGTCGGCGTGCACATTGGAATGCGGAGCGGCTGCAGCACCGAAATCGATGATTGCGGAAGATTGAAGAGCAGATTCCGGAAAGCTGCCCGATCTCCAGTGCCGAAGTTTCGTCCAGCGAAATACAGCGGGCCGGCCCGGAGGAACCGGACCGGCCTCTGCTGTTTCCGGGACGGCGCCCGCTTCAGCGGCTCGCCAGGGGGATGAGCTGGCGGGCGGCGCGGAGCCCTTGGTGCATGGCCCCTTCGATCAGTCCGGTCCACTTGAGCTCGATGTCCGCGGTGGCGAAGGCCAGACGGCCATGACGCTCCTGCACCGCCCGCAACGGCCCGGTCAGCTGGCCGGGTTGCCGGTGTGTCCAGCCGCCGCGCGAGTACGGGTCGCTTCCCCACTCATGGCCGAGTACCTCGACGACCTCGGCTCCCGGTGCGATGCCGCGCACCGCGGCCCCGACCTGGGCGCGGTCGTCGGGGTCGAAAGCGGGGTCAGTGCTGTAGCCCACCATCAGCCAGCCGTCGTCCAGATCCTCCAGCGGCACGACCCAGCCGATCGGATACCCCTCGGGCCCAAGGGCGGTGAACCGCTTGCCGCCGCCGCGGACGTGCATCAGCACGTTACGGGCCCGGGGGACCGCGATGGTCTGCTCCGAGAGCCGGGCGAACTCGCTGGGTATGCCGGACTTGTAGGCGACGGATTTCCACACGTTGGTGGGCAGTGCGATCACCGCCACCTTGCCCTTGTACCGCCTGCCGCCGGCGACCGTGACGTGCACCTGGCTGCCCGTGTCGTCGACGGCGACGACCGGTGAATTCAGCTTCAGATCGGCGCCGGACTCCTTCAACAGGGCGTCGATGAGCCGGGACATGCCGCCCTCGGCCCGCAGGTTGTTGATGGCCATGTACCCGCCGAAGGTGTGGCCGCCGAGTGCGTACCAGTGCGCCAGCTGGGTGAGGGCGCCGCGGGTCGAGGGGCCGGCGGCCTTGGTGATGCCGGAGACCCAGTCCTGTTCCTCGGGGGTCAGACGCAGCTGGTCCATCCGCTCACGCAGCGACAGTCTGTCCGCTGCCACCATCTTCTCTCCGGCTGCGAACGGGTCCGCGGGGTCCGGGAAGTACTCCTTCGACCCGGTCATGAGCTTGTCGAAGACCTGCCCTTGCCGAGTGAAGGCTTCCTTGGGATCGAAGGACGTGAAGCCCTGGGGGGTGCGGAAAATGGAGCGTTCCGGCTCCACCCCCGCCAGCAGGCCGATACCGTGCCGCTTCAGCTCCCCGAGGACGAGCTTCTGCTGCTCGTCGACCCAGGTACCACCGATGTCAATGGTCCGGCCGGCGAAGGGCCTGGTCCACACGCGGCCACCGATGCGCTCGCGCGCCTCGAGCACGACGGTCCGCAGCCCCTTGGCCTCCAGCTCGCGTGCGGCCGTGACGCCGGCATAACCGGCGCCGACGACGATCGCGTCATACGTGGTCCCGTCGCCCGCCGGTGCGGTGTCGTGGCCGCCGGCTGCGGCGTTCGCGGCACCGGCAGTGGCCGCGCCGGCAGCTCCCAACAGGCCTGCCGCGCCTGCCGACTTCAGCACGGTGCGGCGCTTCGCCGGGTGGCCTGCCCCGGTGCCCCGCTGCTCGATTGAGGTCATGTTGCTCTCCATGGGTGAGGTAGGTGAGTGGTGGTGGCCCTGTGCGGCGTTCGGTGCGCCGTGGGGGAAAGACCCGCGGTCCTCCCGCCGGGGATACGGGAGGACGACGACACAGGGCCAGGGCGTCAGGAGGACGGCTTGCGGAAGATCTCGATCAGGCTCGCGTAGCTGTCCTTGGCGTGGCCTTCGGCCACCGCACGGTCCGCCAACTCCTTCACGAAGTACGGCAGATCGCTGTGCACGCCGAGGGTGCGGCTCTCGTGCAGGAGGTACCTCATCGTGGCCAGATGGGTGTCGACCGTCGCGTCGTGGGCGGGGTAGCGGCCCTCGTCGACCTGCTCCGCGTAGCTGGAGACAAAGCCGGTGACGGCCTGGATCCAGTTGGTGGCGAACGGCTCGAACTGTGTCGCGCTCACTCCGGCCGTCTCCAGGAGCGCGGCTCCCTGCAGGAAGCTGTTGAGGGTGCCCCACATGATGCCGAGCAGGGCCACGTCGTACAGGGCCGCAAGGCCGGCGTCCTCGCCGAGGTGGACCGTGCCGCCGCCGAGCACCTTGAGGGCCGACTCGTGGTCGCGATAGGCTTGCGTGGCACCGCTGTAGAGGAACGCGGCGTGCGGGGTGCCGATCACCGGCGGGGTGGCCATGACCGCCCCGTCGATGTACTGGATGCCGTGCTCGGCCGCCCACTCGGCGGTCGCCCTGGCCCGGTCGGATGTGCCCGAAGTGACGTTGACGAGCACGCGCCCGGCGAGGTCACCGGTCAGCCCCGAGAGCAGTTCGCCCACGGTGTCGTAGTCCGTGACGCACACCAGGATCAGCCGGCTCGCGGTGATCGCGGCGGCGGGAGTGTCGGCCTGCACGGCACCGCGCGCCACGAGCGCGTCGGCCTTGTGCGGGGTGCGATTCCACACGATGGTGGGGTAACCGTGGTCCAGGAACGTGGCAGCCAGCGCCTGGCCCATGAGGCCGAGCCCGATAACGGTGACCGGGCTCTGCTGCTCGTCCGCCATCAGTTGTCCCCGTCGGTTTCCGGCAGCAGGGAGCCGGCCACCGGACGGTCGATGGCCATCAGCCAGCGGCCGTCCTCCACCCTGCGCAGAACGTCCGTGCACGTGCCCTCGATGTGCAGCGGTTCACCATCCGCGTCCTTGCCGTCGATGGTGAACTCGACGCCGATCAGGGCGACATCACCGGCGACGTAGGCGTGGGTGACCCGAGCCTCGAGGTGGGGCTTGGGAGCGAGGAAGTCCTTGAAGAACTTCAGGCGCGCCGCTCCGGTGAGCGGCTCACCGGAGAAGTTGGACACGGAGTCCTCCAGGTAGAGCCGGTCGAAGAGCGCGCCGTCACCGGAGTTGAAGACCTGCAGAAATATCTCGTTCTGCGTGTCCGTGTCGTCCGTGAGGTCCGGCTTTTCGAGGTCCAAATCGACTGTGATTGTCATGGAGCACCGCCACTCTCGATAGACGCTGGGCGTTGGACGCCCTCGATACTCGCCCAACAGATCGATCCGGGAATCATCGACCGTTCACTCACCGGAAATTGCCCGCACATCGGGAGCCGTACGGCTCCGATTACCGTTCCATGAACCGGCATTGAGGGCACCGGGACCCATCGAACCTAATGTGGTCGGCGAAAAGACGAGCCATAGCCGTGATGCCCGAGGAGAAGAAATGGCCGCGATCAGCATCGAGGCAGAATCCATACTCGAAGACGTACGCGCAGCGGTGGAAACGCTGCGCAACAACGGAGTCGAGGCCGACGCGCGCGGCTGGATTCCGGACGAGAACACCGAGATCCTGGACAAGGCCGGGGCGTACAAGGTCGCCGTGCCGCGGCGGTTCGGTGGCTTCGATCTGCCGCTGGCCGACCAGGTGGCCATCGTCACCGAGATCGCCCGCGGCTGCGGCTCCACGGGGTGGGTGAACTGCGCCTGGATCTCCAGCGCCTGGATCGCCTCCCAGTACCCGGACAAGGCCCAGGAGGAGATCTTCGCGAACGGCTCCGTGCGTATCTCCGGCGCCTTCACCCCCACCGGCACGGCCGCCCGTACCGAGGGGGGATACATCTTCAACGGCAGCTGGCGGTTCAACACCGGCATCCGCGGCGCCGACTGGAACATCTACGCGGCCCTGGTGGAGCGCTCGGACGGGGAGCACGAGGAGGTCTTCGGCATCGTCCGGGCGTCGGACGTGACGATCCTAGACGACTGGGACGTCACCGCCGCCGCGGGCACCGGCAGCTCGACGACGACCGTCACGGATCTGTTCGTGCCCGAGCACCGGGTCGTGGACGGCATCGAGGTGCTCGAGGGCACGGTCGGTGAACGTTCCAACACCGGTGCCACCGGCCGCAATTACGGACTGACGTCCTACGTGATGGCGCTGTCCGCTCCGGTCTACGTCGGCCTGGCCAAGGCCGCCCTGGAGATCTTCCTCAAGTCGCTGCCGGGCAAGGCCATCCCCTACACCCACTGGGCGGACCAGCGCGAACACCCCCATACTCAGATCCAGGTGGGCCTCGCCGCCAACAAGATCACCGCAGCCGAGGCGCTCACAGCCGGCTGGGTGGAGCGGATGCAGAGGGCCGCCGACGCGGGCGAGCAGCTGCCACTCGCCGACAAGGCCGCCACTCGTGGCGAGATCGGATACGCCGTGCAGCTGGCGAAGGAGGCCGTGGAGACGCTGCATGCGATCAGCGGAGCCTCCATCATCAAGCGCACCGCCCCGTTCCAGCGGGTGCACCGGGACATCGAAGGTCTCTCGTTGCACGGACTGCTCACCCCGCTCGGCAGCCTCGAGGTGCACGGGCGTGTGCTGATCGGCCTCGAGCCCGACAACGACTTCCTCTGAGCACCGGGGGCATCGCCCCGGGCGCCTCACCACGCCCGCTTCAGCTGCACAAGGAGCACAAGGAGCACAAGGAGACCGTTCATGACCGCGCCGATCCTGTCGCCGCCGCCCCTCTTCACCGGCGAGTACTTCCAGAATCCCTATCCGGCGTTCACCTGGCTTCGGGAGAACTCGCCGGTGCACCCCTTGACCTTTCCCGTCGGCAACCTGCCGATGTGGCTCGTGACGCGGTACGAAGACGTCCGCGCCATCCTCGGTGACCACAACCGTTTCAGCAGCGACGCCCCCCGCTGGGCGACCGAGGACTTCAAGAAGGCGGGGATGGCCTTCGGTACCGGCACGGTCATCGAGCAGATCCTCTCCGTGCTCGACCCGCCGGATCACACCCGGGTACGGAAACTGGCGATGGGTGCGTTCACCCCGCGGCGCACCGCCACCTGGAAGGAGCCGACCGAGCAGATCGTGCAGTCCGCGCTTGACCGTATGCAGCGCATGGAACAGCCGGACGTCATGGAGTTCGCGAGCATCGTCCCGGCCGAGGTCATCGGTCGGGTCCTCGGCATCCCGCTGGACCGGTTCAAGGAGATCTTGCACGCGATCGAGCGGGCGCTGCACGTCGACCCGGAACACACCGACGAGTCCACCAAGGCCTACCAGGAGATCGTCGACTACGGCCGGGAGGTCATCACCGAAAAGCGCCGCAACCCGGGCGACGACCTGACAACCACGTTCATCGACGCCCGCGACGGCGACGACCGCCTGGACGAGGACGAACTGGTCGCCCTCGTCGCCCTGATGATCATGGTCGGTCTGGACACCACCAGGAACCTGATCGGCTCCGGTGTCCTCGCCCTGCTCGACCATCCCGACCAGCGCGACCTGCTCAGGGCCGAGCCGCAGCTCGCCGACACCGCGGTGGAGGAGTTCCTGCGCTACGACGGGGCCCTGACCGTCGCGCTGATCCGGTTCACCAAGGAGGACGTGGAGGTCGCCGGCACCCGGATCCCCGCGGGCTCGACCGTGATCGCCGCGCTCCAGTCCGCCAACCGGGATCCTGCGTATTTCGCTCACCCGGACCGCCTCGACATCACCCGCAACGGCGATGCGCGCCACCTGGGGCTCGGTCACGGATTGCACAACTGCCTGGGCGCCGCGCTCGCCCGCTTGGAGACCCGGATCGCGGTGCCCGCGGTCTTCGAGAGGTTCCCCGACCTCTCGCTCGCGGTGCCGCGCTCGGACCTCCGCTACGGCGAGAGCTGGCTACTGCGCAGCCTCGAGTCCCTGCCCGTGCACCTCAACAGCAAGGAGTGACGCATCCATGAAGGCAACCCTGCGGCTGGACCGAAAGGTCTGCGCCGGTGCGGGGCTGTGCGCGGCGATGGACCCTACGCACTTCCAGCTCGCCGCCGACGGCCGCGCCACCCTGCTCGTGGCCGAACTCGCCGACGCCGAGGCGGTCGAGGCCGCCCAGGACGTCATCGACTGCTGCCCCAGCGAAGCCATCTCGCTCGCCGAAACGGCGTGACCCGCTGGAGTGCTGCTGCGGTCAGGACAGCTCAGGCGAGGGCGTCGCCGGTGCGGAAGCCGGGCAGGGACATGAGCGCCGACACCCACGGGGTTTGCCTATCGGCACCGGCTCTGCCAGCACGAGGGCACCACCGTCATGTGAAGTGCCCTTTGAGTGCCAGTGACTACATGTCATTTCTGTGCCATCGGCAGATCTTGCCTGACAGGCCTCTGACTTGGTCAAACAGCCTTGGGTCTTCTGGTGTCTGGTGCTGTGACCGGGAACGTTCGCCGGGGTCAGCTCGATCAGCCTGGTCGTGCTGCTTCCCACCTCCATGAGGTTTGGCCAGGGAGGCCGTCGAGTTCTCCGCGGCCGGTGCACCAAAGGAGTACCTGAGTGGGGTCTCCGGGCGGGGCGGCGGGGAAAAGCCGGTTGAGTACTGCTGCGCTCAGCGGTGCTGGCGGCAGCCAGTCCACGGACAGTCCCTGCGTGATGTCGTAGGTGTGCAGCAGGGTTTCGGCGACGCCCATCGCCGCGAACCCTTCGGGGTCGCACGGGCCCCAGTGCCAGGCCCTCAGGGTCGGATTGGCTGTGGCCAGGGCGCTGCTGAGCAGTCCGCCGCAGGCGGTGACGGCCTGGAGTACTTCGGCCGGCGAGGCAGTGGGGCGAACGTTCAGGTCGATGGGAAGGTAGGCGTCGGCGGGCTGTGCTGCCAGCTGTCCTGCGTAGGCCAGCAGGTCATGGCCGATGTGGGCTGCTGTTTGCCAGCAGGTCCATTCGAGCGGCCCCGCCGGCACCGTCCAGTCCTCGGCGGTATGGGGGCCAAGCACCCGCAGCATTTCTGCCACGGCGGCGTCGACGTCCTGATGGTCCATGCAGAGCTCCTCGCGGTCCGTGTTGGGGAGTGGGCTGTGCCGGTTGCCGGTCCTTCACGCCGCCGGGCATCTGGCACGTCCGCCCCAGCGGATGCCTTTCTCGCTGCGGATGCGGGCATGCTCTCGGCGTTGTGCGGCGAGCACGTCGGGGTGGCGGGCGTTGGCGTTGCGCCGGCGCAGGCAGCGGTGCAGCGCCCGGGTCTGCCCGGGATGGCTGCGATGGTGGGAGCCGGCCAGGGTGAACTGCCGCAGCGGTCCGAAGTGGGCCTCGATCGGGTTGGCCCAGGAGGCGTAGGTCGGGGTGAAGCACAGCTCGACCTTGTTCTTCTTCGCCCAGCGGCGGATGTCCGCACCGGTGTGGGCGGAGAGGTTGTCCAAGATTATGTAGATCGGGGCGCCGTCGGGTCGGGCGGCGCGGATCGGCTTCAGCGCCGCCAGGGTGTCGGCGGTGCCTTTGCGGCGGCGGTTGACGCACTACAGACGGTCGTCGCCGACGGAGTAGCAGCCGTGGAAGTAGGTGACGCCGTGGGTGCGGCGGTAGGTCGCCGGCAGCCGGTCGGGCCTGCCCTGTTTCGCCCAGCAAGAGCCCGCGGTGGGCCGGATCCCCAGCGGCCCGAACTCGTCGTAGGCGAACACCCGGCCAGGGAAGCGCCCCAGCACCTGCTCGATCCGGTCGAGCTCGGCGTCACGCTCGGGATCTGGGGACTCCTTCCAGGTCTTGGTGCGCTGGAAGGTGATGCCGCGGCGCGACAGCAGGCATCGTAAGGCTTCCCGGCCGATGCGGATGACGCGTCCGTGCACGCGCCGCAGGCAGGCGGCGAGTTTACGGATCGACCAGCGGGTGAAGAGCTGGCCGAGCTTGTTGGGGCGGGTGGTGGCCGTCTGGACGACGAAGTCCTCGTCGTCAGGGGTGAGCAGGCGGGGACGGCCTCCTGCCCATCGAGCGTCCAGACAGGCGAGGCCGATCTCGTCGAACCGGTGGATCACATCCCGCACCGTGTCCTCATCGGCCTGCACCAGCTGCGCGATCACCGGGACGCAGTTCCCGCCGGCGGACGCCAGCAGCATCATCGCCCGCCGGTAGCGCACCGAGCTGGTACTTCCCCGGCGCACGATCTGCTGCAGCTTCTGCCCCTCCTGACCGGTCAGTCTGCGCACCCACACAAGCTCGGCCACCACACCTCCAGCGGTCGAAACGAACGTCACCACCCATCCAGCCGCCCCGACCATCAACCCGGCGAACCTTCCCGGTCACAGCACTAGGCGGCGGGACGGGGCAGGTGTTCCTGGGGCGCTCTCCCGGCGGACGCCCGGTCGCCGTCCAAGGTGGTGCGGCCCGAACTGGCCGACGATGCCGGGTTTCGGCGCCGGTTCGCCCAGGAAGCCGACGCCGCACGCCGGGTCGGCGGGTTCTACACCGCCCAGTCAGTCGACGCCGACCCTGATGTCGACCCGCCGTGGCTGGTCACCGCCTACATCCCTCTACATCCCTGGCCCGTCCCTGCACCAGGCCGTCGCGACGCACGGCCCGCTGCCCACGGAAACGATCACCGTACTGGGAGCGGGACTGGCCGAAGGGCTCGCCGCGATCCATGCCTGCGGCCTGGTGCACCGTGACCTCAAACCCTCGAACGTGATCCTCGCCGAAGACGGCCCTCGCGTCATCGACTTCGGCATCACCCGCGCGCTGGACGCCACCTCCCACACCCTCTCCCGCGCCGTGGTCGGCACCCCCTCGTTTATGTCCCCCGAACAGGCACGCGGCGACGAGATCGGCCAACCCAGCGACGTGTTCTCGCTCGGACTCGTCCTGGCGTTCGCCGCCACAGGCCGCAGCCCGTTCGGCAACGGCCAGGCCGAAGCGATCCTCTACCGCATCGTCCACGACGAACCCGACCTGACCGGCCTGCCCGCCCACCTGGCAGACCTGGTGAGACGCTGCCTGGCCAAAGACCCCGGCGACCGCCCCGTCGTGGCCCGCATCCTCCAGGGACTCACCAACTCCGCCCAGACAACCGCCCAATGGCTCCCGCCAGCCATCACGACCATGATCGCCGAACACCACGTGCAGATTCCGCGGCCGGGACACCAAGAAGCCGCCGACGCCGACCCCCTGCCTGCCCCGGACCCCCGCCCTGCCTCTGGCGACCGGCCGGCACGGACACAGGTCGCGACGTGGTTCGGCCTCCTGTGCTCACTCGCCATGTTCGTGGTCCCCCTGGCACCCCTCCTACGGTTCCTCTTCCCCCTGGTGGGCACCTGGGTGTTGACGGCAGCACACACCCCGCGCTCCGGAGGCCTGACACGCGGGACGGGGTACGCGAACATGTCGTTCGTCGCCGTACTCCTCGTGATTGCTGTGATCGAGCCCCCGCCAGTCCCCTTCAGCGTCCAGCTGCTCGCCTACGCGGCAGTTGTCCTGACCATCGCGGCGTACTGCTACCGCGACATCAAAACCCGGCGGGCACGGTCGGCCCACACGCCGGCGTTCCCCGCGTCTTCCTCCCACTGACCCCGATCTGGGTCGTGTGGAACGCGGTGCTGCTCGGGTAGCACCACGTGCGCGGCTGGGGAGAGATCCCTGACACGCAAGAGGGCCTCACCCCGAAACTGCGGGGTGAGGCTCTCTGTGCAGGTCGATCGGCTGGTGATCTCCGCGTGTTACAGCAGCCAGACCTTCGGGTTCCCTGCGCTGAAGGGTGAACCGCTGACGGGGACAGGTGTGTGGCGAAGAGGCAGCGAGGGGTGCGCATCCCGCGGGCCAAGGGCGCTCTGGGCGACCAGTACGACCGGTCCGAGACCGACCGTCAGCCGCACCCGCGCTGTGTGACTCCCCTGAAGTGCGGCGGGTGCGGCACCAGGGTGAGCGCCCGGCACGGCAACGCCGACGATCCCGACGGCCGGACTTCTCACTACTTCAGGCAACCCGCGCGGTGAACGCAGGCATGACGGCGCCCACAAACATCAAGGGTGCGCCGGGCGCAGGTCAGAGCTCCGCGCCATTCGCTCAGCCGAACAGCCTGCTGAGCAGGCCTCCGCCTGCATCTTGGTCAGGACTCTCTGCGGCCGGAATCTGGCGTTGGTCGGAAATGCCCCCGATTCGATTCACGCCGTGCTCAGGCAACGAGCTCGGCATTTCATGTCCGACATGCTCTGGCTGGTCACTCCCGGAAGCGGATTGAACGATGCTGCCGCTGTTCTCTTCGTCCTCGGCGGTGGCTGGGCCAATGCTGCCGAGGACTGCTGCGGCAGCCATGGCGGTTACGGTCAGGAGCTTGCGGATGCGCATGGGGGGCGTTCTCCGTTCGAGCGCGGAACATTGGACAGGCCTATATCATCATCAATTGTGAAATTGAAGCCCAATGCGTCCATCTGTGGGCGAGGCATTCCGGAAAGCGAGTGGACCGCGGCGGGGGAGTGCCGACTGCTGATGCACAGGGTGACCTATTCGATGAGCGTCTCACTCGACGGCTACATCGTCGGGCCGGACGGCGACTTCGGCTGGGCGGCGCCCGACGAGGTGGTCTTTCGATTCGCCACCGCCGAGGTACGAGAGGTCGGCGTCCACCTGTTGGGGCGACGGCTGTACGAGTGTGACGGAGCAGTGATCTTCCGGGGCTGGGCGGATCTGTTCTGGTGTCCTGTCTTTTGGTTGGGAGTTGGATTCGGGGGAGCGGTCGGGTCTGGGGGTGCTGGGCGCGGCCTGCTGACGTGTTCGGTTTGGTTGTTCGGGTGGTTGGCTTGCGGTCCTGCAGTTGCGTGGGAATGATCTTTGTTTTCCTGCGGGTGTAGTGATGCGTCCAATGGCAACTGCTCCATCTGGGCTACAGTCCCCCATGGGCATCACAGACACATCCGTTGCTGCCGTGTCAGCCGCATTCAGCGGACTCGCCGCTTTCGGCGCTTGGAAGGCCTCACGTCAGGCAAACGACACCGCGGCGTCCGTTGCTCAGATCGAACGGGACCGCTGGCACAACGCGCTGACTCCGCAGCTTCGCCTGAAACTAGAGCAGTCGGACGGGTTGCTCTACGTCCGCTTCGACGGTCCGGCTCAACTGGGCCGACTCAGCATACGACTCACAGTTCGGGACGACTTCGACCGTTCCCGGGTGCCCAGCCTCGGCGGCGGCCCGACGCCCGACGAGATCGCACAGATCATCTGGGGCCCTTACCGATTCCGGCCCGGAGTCGACGGCGCCGACCAACTCGGTCGGACTGTCACGCCGTTCCCGCTGGAAGCAGGTGACCGCACCCGGCTCGCCCTTGACCCTTCCGTAAAGCCGACCTGGTACGAAGGCGTCGATGGTGAGGAACGCTGGCGGGGGCAGTACCAGAACGCGACGATCAGGCTTTGGGCCGACTGCGAAGCTGAGGGGCACAAGCCGTGGCGGCTCAGCTTCGGAGCCACTCAGGACGGCCAGTGGGCGCAGACAGGCCGCACCGTCGGCAGCTGAGGCTGCGTGACGCGACGCTGGCCCGCCGCGGTCTGACCGGTGATGCTTCCGGTCAGTGGCGTGTGGGTGTGGAAGACGCGGAGTGGGTCGTGTGCGCTGGGGGATAGACGAGTGAGGCCGAGCCGGTGGGCGATGTGGGTGAGGACGTCGTCGGTGGTGCGATGTGGCCGGTGCGGCAGGGTGGCGAGTGCGCGGGCGAGGGCGACGGATTCCGGATAGATCACAACGTCGCGGGTCAGCAGGTCGGGGCAGGCGCTCCTCGCGGTGGGCAGGTGGGGGTTGGACGCGCAGAGCTGGTTGAGGCGGGTGTGTGAGCTGACCCCGGTTTCGTGGAGCCCCTGAAGCCAGGCTTATGATCCTGGCCCGAAGGAGAACCACGAGCTGTGCCAGCACCACGTAAGTACCCGGACGAGCTCCGCGAACGCGCCGTCCGCGAGGTCCGCACCACCGGCCGCCCGGTCGCGCATGTCGCCCGGGACCTCGGCATCCACAAAGAAGCCCTGCGGCAATGGGTCCGCCAGGCCGAGGCCGACACCGGGGAACGGGACGACCGGCTGACCACCGCCGAACGCGAGGAACTGAAGCAACTCCGCAAGGAAGTGGCGGAGTTGAAGCGGGCGAACGAGATTCTGAAAGCCGCCAGCGTGCCCAGGAGATCGACCGTCCCCGGACGAGGCCGAGCAAGTGATCGACCACTTGCGTGAACGAGGCCTCGGGGTCGATCCCGTCTGCCGGGTGCTGGAGCTGTCGCCGTCGACATACTTCGCCCGCAAGAAGCGGCCGAAGTCGGCCCGCCGACTGCGCGATGAGCAGCTCATGCCGCTGATCGAACAGGTCCATGCCGACTCCGGCGGCACCTATGGGGCCCGGCGGATCACCCGCGCGCTTCGGCGCAAGGGTGTGATGGTGGCGCGCTGCATCGTCGAGCGGCTGATGGCCGAGCTGGGCCTGGAGGGCGTCATCCGAGGCCAGCGGCGCCGCACGACCGTGCCCGAGCCCGCGGCGCCCCGCCCGCCAGACCTCGTCGACCGCGACTTCACCGCCAGCCGGCCCGACCAGCTATGGGTGGCGGACATGACCTATGTGCGGACCTGGTTGGGCTGGGCGTATGTGGCGTTCGTTCTGGACGTCTTCTCGCGGACGATCGTCGGCTGGCAGGTCGCGAATCACATGCGGCCGGAACTTCCGCTGGAGGCCCTGGAGATGGCGCTGTGGAGACGGAAAATTCAAGAAGGACTCCGGCCTCATCCACCACGGCGACCGCGGCTCGCAATACGTCTCCATTCGGTACACCGACCGGCTCGCCGACATCGGCGCCGCTGCCTCGGTCGGCTCCGTCGCGGACAGCTACGACAACGCGATGGCCGAGGCACTCAACGGCACCTTCAAGGCCGAGCTGATCGAGATGCAGGGCCCCTGGAAGGACTTCGACCAGGTCGAGCGGGCGATCTTCCAGTGGGTCACGTGGTACAACGAGGAACGTCTTCACTCCGCCCTCGACTACGTACCGCCCGCCGAGTACGAACGCGACTGGTGGCGACAACAGGAAGCCACCCCGCAGTCCGCCTGAAACAAGATCACCGGACTCTACGAAACTCGGAGCAGCTCACCGGCGACAACCCGGACCGGATGGGCACTGAAGCATCCTTCGCCGCGCTCTGCGGCGTCAGCCCGGTGGAGGCGTCCTCAGGCAAGACCCAGCGTCGCAGACTCAACCGCGGTGGCGACCGACAAGCCAACTCCGCTCTCTACACCATTGTCCTGGCCCGCCTGCGCTGGGACACCCGCACCCGCAACTACGTGGAGCGGCGCGTCAGCGAGGGGAAGACCCGTCGCGAAGCCATCCGCTGCCTCAAACGCTACGTCGCACGCGAGATCTACCAGATGATCGTCCCGCCCAGAAGCACAGTGGCCCCCCCACCAACTGCTGCTTGACATCCATAGGGGCATCAAGCTGGCCGTCCGCTACGAGGCGACGGTGCTGATCGCCGTCATCAACGAATGGCTGTGACCGTCAGCATCACACTGCCGGGTCGCGCACCTGCGCCACGATGATCACGTTCCCGTACAAGTCGGCCAGGTGCAGCGACCGGCTGTCGGCGTCTTCCCGTTCGTTCCATACCCGCACCCCGTGCCCGAGCAGGTGTTCGCGGACCGTATCCAGGTCGGCGGTGTACAGGACGAGCAGAGGCTGACCACCGCACTGCTTGCCGATCAGCTTGCGTTCCCGGTCGCTCGTGGCGGTCATGAGCCAGAGGCCGACCGCCTCCTGGCCGGGCACTCCGATATGCAAGTAGCGATAACCATCTGCCACCTGGTCGTGCAGGACACAGAAACCGAGAGCGCCGCGGTAGAAGGCCAGGGCTGCATCGGGGTCGTCAACAAGGACAACAACACGGCCGAGCCCCAAGAGCAGGCTCTTTTCAGCATGAGGAGTCATGATCGGCACCCTAGACCGGGCCACTGACAGCAAGCCGAACCACTCGGGACGGCTACACCCGGGAGAGGCAAGACCGACTTTCGTAACAGGCCCTAGATCGGGAACTCACAGCCCCTGCGGATGCAGTCCCGCGAGGCGTTCGTCAAACTGATCGCGAAGTACGGCCCCGTACCGGTGGTTTTGACAGGCCCGCAGCCAGTCGCGGCTCTGCCGCCGGCTGCGGCCAGGATGCGGGCTGCCAGGTTGCCCGTCTGACAAACGATCGCGGAGCTGGAGATGATCGAATTCCTCGTGTGCGTGCGCTCCCGTATCGACACGAGGCCGGGTCAGTGTGCGGCGCCGACGGTCAGCCGGTGATCGGGATGATGCCGGATGCCTGATTCCGCACTCCTGCAACTCACCCGGCCGACGCGCCGCGATTGGCGTCATGGCCTGCTGCCGCCCGTCGTCGCATGGCTGACCACGAACCTCATCGCCTGGCTGGTCGCGGAAGCATCGATCGCCGGCGATGGATCCAAAGTGGCTTATTGGTCCACGAACGGTCGCCGTCGCTGGGATTCTGAACACTACCTCTCCATAGCCAAGACCGGCTACGAGATGTTTCGGTGTCGGGAACGCTACGCGAACTTTCCCGACGTCATGTGCGGAAATGTGGCCTGGTTCCCCTGGTACCCCATTTCGGTCCGGGTGCTTTCCGCCACCGGACTTTCCCACGAGATATCCGCTGTTGTCGTCACTGAAATGTCTCTGCTCGGCATGTTCGCGGTGCTGTGGTGGTTGCTCGGCGCCCGGCTCACCTGGGCCACGGGCCTCACCCTCGCCATTGGTGCGGTATTCCCGGGCGGTATCTACTTCCACGCAATGTTCCCGATCGCCATCGGAACGTTGGCGCTGCTCGTCTGTATCGCCGGACTGAAGGGGGGCTCCTGGGGAATTGCTGCCGCTGGTGGTTTCGTGGCGGCCTCCTGTCATCTTGTCGGCGCTGTCGCTGCCGGTATGCTCCTGTTGAGCGCGCTCTTCGCATGGCAAAAGGACGCGTGGCCGGTACGGTTCGCGAAGGCCGGGATGTCGGCGGTTCTCGCCGGCTGTGGCGTGCTCTGGGCCAAATGGCTCATGTGGCAGGGCACCGGCCGCTGGGACGCGTACGAGACCATGCAGCAATACGGCTACGGGCAAGGCGATCTACGTCAACCCTTCGACGAGATGAGGCAGGCCTACAACGTTCCGTTCAGTGACGGGTACAGGCCGGAAGGGCACCCACCGTGGCTGGTGGAGCACAGTCTCGCCGCGCACAGGCCCCAGCTCTGGCTGAATATCGCTTTCATACTGCTCATATTGATGACGGCCGCAGTTCGACTTATTTGGAAGCGTCGGCTCGAGGTCGAGGAGTGGGCCGCCTTGATCCTGACGGTGGCGATCTTCATGCTGCCGTTCTTCGCCGGCGCGAAATTGTCCTGGTATCGCAATAATGCGCAGATGTTTGTCGGTCTCATACTGGTCAGGTGCATGCCCCGATGGATTCAGGTGTCATTGTTGGCTGTTTGCTCGATTCAGTACGCTTTTCTGGGGGCTATGTTCTTCGCCGGGGTGCTGGTGTAACCGGTCTTGCTGGCAATGGTTGCCCCGAACCGGCTCACCGCACAGGAAACGATCTCTACTGCTGTTCCTCGTCTGTGTCGCGAGCGACGAAATAGGCGGGCCGGGCTTGGACGGCAGTGTAGATACGGGCCACGTACTCGCCGAGCATTCCCAAGCAGAAGAGCTGAACAGCGCCGAAGAACAGCATGGTGGTGATCAAGGAGGTCCAGCCGGGCAGGGTGTTTCCCGTGGCGTAGACGATAAGGGTCAAGATAAGGAATGCGAGGCAGACGAAGAAACTGCAGGCGCCGAGCGCCGTGGCCAGGCGCAGCGGGGCCGCCGAGAAGCTGGTGATGCTGTCAAATGCCAACAGGAGCATTCTGTGCAAGGGGTATTTGGTGGTTCCAGCCACTCGCTCTTCGCGCTGGTACGTGATCTGGCCACCGGGGAAGCCGAGCCAGGGGATGAGCAGACGATAGGTCTGCTGCCGGTCGGGGAGGGTTTTGAGGGTTTCCACGACAGGGCGGGACAGAAGGCGGAAGTCCCCGGCCTGAGCGGGGACGAAGGAGCCTGCCAGGCGGCGCATGAGCCAGTAGTAGGCGGCGGCTGTTCGTCGTTTGAACCCGGTGTCGGCGGAGCGGTTGATACGGACGGCATAGACGACGTCCAGACGGTCAGCCCGGGCCGTGGCCAGCATTTCGGGAATGAGTTCCGGCGGGTCCTGGAGATCCGCGTCGATACTGATCACATAGGCGCCGCGGGCACGGTGCAATCCGGCGGTGAGAGCGGCTTGGTGGCCGCTGTTTCGCCGTAGGGTCACGATGCGCAGCTGGGGCCAGTCGGTGCGGAGATCTTCCAGCAGACGAGGAGTCCCGTCGGCCGAGCCGTCATCGACGGCGAGGACCTCGTATGGTAGGCCGCACCCGTCCAGTACCGGTCGGAGCCGCGCCGCCAGAACAGGCAGGGCCTCCTCTTCGTTGAAGATGGGCACCACGATCGACACAGCGACCGATTCCCTGTGCGTGTCATACACAACATCATGATGCGGGCAGCGTCTGCAGCCGGCACTTTCAGAGACCGGAGCCCCCTGTGCCTGGCACGGGGCGCGTCGAGCATCAGATTCCTCGGCACCCGGATGGCCGATGCCTCTTGGGTGAAGAGACCAGGGCCTCGGCGAAGTCGCCGTTTGTTCGTTCCGCCGCGACGGCCGAGCTTGCGCATGCCGGTGAAGACGCAGCTCAGGCAGACCGCGGACCGCGTTACCGAAAAGGGGTACAGCCAGCCTCGTCCAAATCCCGAAGCCAGGAGGCCCTGCGCCTGGCGCAGCTCGCACCACCGACCACCTGCGCGACACGGCCAACCATCACCAGTTCGCCAAAGGGCGGGCCCACTCCAACCTTCTGCCGCAAGCTCTTCGTTGACCTCCGCGACGAAATGACAGTGGCGACGCGGCAGGCCCGGCAGGCGGCACAGGAGTGTAGGCCAAGCCTGACGCAGGAGGAGCGAGGACGATCGTGGCGATCTGCCCGGGCGGCAGCTTCCGCCACCGCGAGCGGATCTTCTTCACATGGCCGCGCAGCAGGTCGCCGAGGAGGGCCAAAGTGGGGCGTGGACAGCTGCAGACTGGACTGGTACACAACCCTCTCAGCGCCCCCGGCAGGGCTGGTCTTCTTTGGCATGAACTACCAACTGCCGCCGGGAGTGCGGACGTTACGGCCTGCGCCGCAAGCCGTGGCCGTGAGCGGGACGCACCCTCACAGCGTGGTGGCCTGCGCCGATGGCTTTGCAAGCGGGGCATCCGTCATCGCATCGCCCGCAAAGACATCGCGTCCTCTCAGTGGGCATTTAGTTATGTCTTGCGGTGTTACGTCGCTCTTACGGCTTGGTCTCTTTGAAGTGGTTTGCGCCCTACATGCAGCTTCACGGCCTCCCAGGCTCCGACTTCTGCGCCCATTTGCTCCGTTTCTCGCACCCAGATTCCGTCTGGTCTATGGACGTCACAGAAACGCCCTACTGATCAAGTAACGCCGTCAGTGGGGCTGTTCGTGTAGGAGCCCTTTCGTGAGCCAGCGGAAGCCGTACCCCAGCGACCTGTCCGACGCCCGATGGGCGTTGATCGAACCGACCTTATCCGCCTGGAGGAAAGCCCGACTCGATCGCAGACCCACCGGCCAGCCGGCCCAGGTCGAACTGCGCGACGTCTTCGATGCACTCCTCTACGTCAACCGCACGGGAATCCCGTGGAAATACCTCCCGCACGACTTCCCGAACCACGGCACCGTCTACCGCCTGCTACGCCGCCTGGCGCGACGAAGGAATCCTCGCCCAGCTCAACTGCGACCTGACCAGCCTGGCCCGCGTGAAAGAAGGGCGCAGGCCCGAACCGACCGCATCCGTGATCGACACCCAGAGCGTGAAAACCTCCACCAACGTGCCCCTGACCGGCCAGGGAACGGACGCTGGCAAGAAGATCGTCGGACGCAAGAGAGGCATCATCACCGACACGCTCGGCCTGCTCCTCGCCGTGACCGTCACCGCCGCAAGCCTGTCGGAAAATGCCGTAGGTATACGACTACTCGACCAGGCCAAAACGACCTACCCCACCATTTCCAAGAGCTGGGTCGACACCGGCTTCAAGAACGCCGTCGTCGAGCACGGCGCCAACCTCGGAATCGACGTCGAAGTCGTCGACAGAAACCCCGACATCCGCGGCTTCCACGTCGTCAAAAGGCGCTGGGTCGTCGAGCGAAGTCTGGGATGGATCATGCTCCGCCGACGCCTGGTCCGCGACTACGAGACCCTCCCCGCCAGCTCCGAAGCCATGATCCACATCGCATCGATCGATAACCTCGCCAAGCGCATAACGGACGAGACCACACCCACCTGGCGAGGCACCTGCTAGGGCATACGAGGCGAACTACCCAAATCGAATGCCCTCTCAGCAACTTGGCCGCCACCGCTGGGTCGTGGACAGGACGGTGTCCTGGCTGGTCGGATGCCGACGCCTGCACCGCCGCTATGAACGCAAGGCCGAGCACTTCCTCGCCATTGCCGCAGCCCTCATCAGCTACCGCAGACTCAACCCGTCAGGCGCCCGAGCCGGTACGCACAAAGAGGCAGAACGGGTGGCCCCCGGGTCGCACAGGAAGTCCGCCACAGTCGCACGCAGAGCAACGGCACGCTCGACGGCTGATGACAGATCATTCACCTCGATGTCCAGATGCATCGTCATCTGCTGCTTGGACTGTGCGGAAGGCCACTGCGGACGTGTGAAGAGCGAGGACACAACCAACGATTCACGCCAGCCCCAGGACCGGCGACTTCAAGAGGGCGGGTCTTCAATGGTGTTCGAGTTGCCCGATGCAGCGAGGGGGCTGATAGTGAGTGGAGTGACACCTAAGCGCCGTTGAGCTATGGATCTCCGGTTGCCTTGGACCGCCTCAAGGGCTGAGTCCGCAGGGATAGCCCCCCATCACATCCCGCTTGGAGTCATCATGCCCAAATCCGCCCGGCGACGAATCTCCTGCATTATTGGGGCCTCCTGCTTGAGCTCCGCGCTCGCACTGCCGACAGGGCTGGCTACTGCTGTGGCGGCGCCTGATGCCCCCGCTCAAGCAAAGGCAGCACCTGCCCAACCCACACCCCCACCCCCGCCGCCGGCAGAGACGCAAGAGCCCCCGCCGCCGGCAGAGACGCAAGAGCCCCCGCCGCCGGCAGAGACGCAAGAGCCCCCGCCGCCGGCAGAGACGCAAGAGCCCCCGCCGCCGGCAGAGACGCAAGAGCCCCCGCCGCCGGCAGAGACGCAAGAGCCCCCGCCGCCGACACAGACGCAAGAACCGCCGCCGGGGACTGACGAACCGGCGGAGCCCGAAGCGCTGGGCCAGGCAGCAGCGGAGGGGATACGGGAAACGAACCTCCCGGAGAAGGAGAAGCAGCAGCTGGAGAAGATCCTGTCCAGGACGCTGGACGCAATCGAAGACCCGCAGACGAAGCCCGAGGACCGGGCCGTGTACACGAGCGCTCTGACGGGGGTCAACGACGCCCTGGAAATAAGCCAGGTTTCTGCGATACCGCAACCGGACCGGGCCGCGTACGAGAAGATAGCGGGCAATGTGCTTGAGGCTTTCAGCCCCGGTGAAAAACCGTTGCCGCAGCAATACATGAGCTTTCTAGACCCGTTTGGGGACTGGCTAGGCGGTATTGACGATATCGTGTGCATCGTTGTACCGAGTTTCTGCGATCCGCCTCCGACGACGCCACCTCCGCCTCCGACCACCACGCCACCTCCGCCTCCGACGACGCCACCTCCGCCTCCGACGACGCCACCTCCGCCGCCGACCACCACGACGCCTCCGCCGACTGGAAAGCGTCCCGAGTCTCCCCCGAAGATCGTGGAAAAGAACACCGAAGCGCTGGTGATACTCCGGGACTCGAAGGCGTCGCAGAAGGAGCGGACCGAGGCGACGAAAAGGCTGGACGAGCTAAACGGCTCGCTCAAGGATTCCCAATATCTGGAATTCATACGGGAAGTCAAGCGATACAATCCACCCGCGGCCTGTATCGATAAGATAGAGAGCGGAACGCGTGTGGCTGGTTGGCCCGAGGGGTCTCTCTCGGGGCTCGCTGATCCGTCGTGCAGCACGGCGGTAGCTGCGGGCGCCGTCAACAGCAGCAGCCGGTGGAGCGCACTGTTCGTATGTGTGCAACGCAATCCGCTCGCGACCTCTACGTGTGTGGTCCACATCCCCAAGGACTGACAGCGTGAGGCCAGCCTCGATCGTTCATGAGCCCTTGTCGGTTTTCCCGATGAGGGCTCGACGGCGTGCCGCACATCCGCCAGTGGCAGGCGTTGGCAAGCTCCAGGCGGCCCGAAGCCGCCTGGCAGGAGCTGTGAAGTGGACCCGCGGTTGCACCGCAACCGCACCCGATCGAGCGGGGCATTACGGGGAACACGACGCAGGCCACAAAGAGCCCGAACGGCCATTCGCCCAGGCGCTGCCGGCCGGTGTCGAGGACGAGGCGTGGTTCTTCGACACCGAGCTCCTGCTGCTCGCCGAGCGCAGCGGGTTGCGGGTCCATGAGGTGCCGGTGGACCGGGTGGACGACCCTGGCAGCCGGGTCGCCATCGTCCGGACCGCGGTGGACGACCTGCGGGGGATGGTCCGAGTACTGCGCCGGACGCTGTCCGGGTCGGCCGAGGTGCCGGTGCCGCCGCGGAAGCGGCCCCGTATCACCACCGGGGTGCGCGGGCAGTTGTCCCGCTTCGTGGTGATCGGCGTCTGCTCCACCGTCGCCTACCTGCTGCTGTACCTGCTGCTGAGGCAGTTGACGCCCGCGCTGGCCGCCAATGCACTGGCGCTGCTGGTCACCACTGTCGCGAACACGGCTGCCAACCGTCGCTGGACCTTCGGCCTGACCGGCCCGCGTGACGCGCTGCGCCACCAGCTCGAGGGCGGGCTCGCCTTCGTCATCGGACTGGTGCTCAGCACCGGAACCCTGGCCCTGGTGCGGCTGGCCGCTCCGCACGCCTCCCGATCGGCCGAACTCCTGGCATTGGTCGGCGTGAACGCACTGGCCAGCGCGGCGAGGTTCCTTCTGATGAGGGTGTGGGTGTTCAGCCCACGCCGCGCCAACCGGCAGTTGCACGGCACGTCGGTGCGGCCCGAGGAGTACCGGAATGAGTGACGGGTGAGACGAACTACATCCGCCTGCTGGACGGCGCCCACCAACTGCTGAGGGCCCCGCTGATCGTGGTGTGGGACCGGCTGAGCACGCACATCTCCAAGACGATGCAGGCGCTCGTGGCCGAGCGGGACTGGCTGACGGTGGTCCTGCTGCCCGGGTATGCGCCCGAGCTCAACCCGGTGGAGGGCCTGTGGGCGCATATCAAGCGGAGCTTGGCCAACCTGGCCGTCCGCACCCTCAGCGAGCTGGAGACCCTGCTCCGCCAGCGGCTCAAGGCGATGCAGTACCGGCACACCATCCTCGGCGGATTCCTCGCCGGGACGGGCCTCGCACTCGACAGACCGGACGGACCCTCAATACGCCGAAGTCAGTAATGCCCGTGACCGTCACGCTGCTGCTTGGCCGGCAGGTCAGCTGTTGGAGCGGCTGCGGGATGACGCGTACGGAGACGGGGGCGGTTCGGGCCTCCAGCCCGGAGACGATGACGAGGAAGAAGTCGGGGGCCAGGCCGATACGGATGCGGCTCCGGCAGTTGGACCGACCGGCAGGGTCGGCATCCGGCCGCCGGGCGTTCCTCAACCCCGGATCTGGACTTCCTGCCAGAAGGCGTCGACCCGTGCGTTGAAGGCGTCGGGGACCTCCTGGAATGGCTGGTGGGCCTCGCCGGGCAGCACCTCGAACCTGGCACCCGGGATCCTCTCGGCGACCGCGCGCCCGAGGCGCGGTGGCGCGGCGATGTCCAGTTCACCGGCCAGTACCAGTGTCGGCGCGGTGATCTCAGACAGGCGGTCGAGCGTGTCGTGCGTCCGGAACGGTGCGAGCTGGCGCTGGAAGGCTTCGACGGACTGCGGATGCGGGAAGGCCAGCGTCTCCTCGATGATCCGGTCGACCGTGCCGTCGTCGTGCGCCCGCCGCGTGTAGATCCACAGCAGGAACGCCTCCTGCATGGCGCGCTCGTTCGGTGCTCGCTCGGCCATCCAGTGCCAGAAGTCCGTCATCGAACGGAAGTAGGCGTCGGGACGGGCCCATGTGCTCATCAGGACGAGGCTGCGGACGAGCCGGGGATGGTTGAGTGCCAGCTCCTGCGCGATGCGGCTGCCTCCCGAGAAGCCCATGACATGGGCGGCCGGGATCTCCAGCGCGCGCAGCACCGCGGCGGCGTCCTCCGCCATCCCGGGCACCGACACAGGTCCCTCCGGCAGCGGCGTGCGCCCGGTGCCGCGGTTGTCGTAGGCGGTGAGACGGTAGCGGTCGGAGAGCCCGTCGAGCTGTGCCTGCCACGCCTCGGCGGGGTCGCTGAGCCCCGCGATGAGCAGGACGTCGGGCCCCTCGCCCCGGCGCTCGACCCAGATCCCGCCGGTGTCGGTTTCGATTGTTTCGCCCATGCCCGGCCTCCTGGAACGGTCTCCGTGGAGAGCCCACGCCCACACCCCCGTACTCACACCGTCCCACAGGTCTCGGACGGCTGCCTGTGCTGCGAGGGCCTGAGCAGCCCGGGCCCTCCTCTGTCCCCGATGGCGTCGCCTTCCGCCCGGCGTGATGCTGAAGAGACGGGAGGCAACCACCATGAACGAGACGTACCCCCGCGGCGCGGATCCGGCATCGAGCGGGCCGATCAGCGGAGAGCAGCACCGGAAGCCAGTCGATCCCGGTCTGCCGCGCCCGCTCCTGGACCACTTCGCCTCACGGCTGAACGGACGCCTCATCCTGCCCCAGGACCCGGACTACGAGCCGGCCCGAGCGCTGTGGAACGGCATGATCGACCGGCGGCCGGCGCTCGTGGCACGGTGCCGCGGTGACGACGACGTGGTCGCCTCGGTGAACTTTGCCCGTGACAACGGGCTGCCGCTCGCTGTGCGCGGCGGCGGGCACGGAGTGGCAGGACAGGCCGTCTGCGACGGCGGACTGGTCGTCGACCTCTCGGAGATGACGGACACCGACGTCGACCCCGAGGGTTCCACCGCCCGCGCCCAAGGCGGCTGCACCCTGGGAGACCTCGACCGCGCGACCCAGCGACACGGGCTTGCCGCACCCGTGGGGGTCGTCTCGGCAACCGGCATCGCCGGGCTCACCCTGTCGGGCGGCATGGGCTGGCTCCGACGCAAGTACGGGCTGAGCTGCGACAACCTCATCTCCGCCAGGGTGGTCACCGCCGACGGGAAGCTGCTCACCGCGAGCGGAAGCGAGAACCAGGACCTCTTCTGGGCGATCCGCGGGGGCGGCGGAAACTTCGGCGTCGTGACCGCTTTCGACTACCGCCTGCATCCCGTGGGGCCCGAAGTGTTCCTCTGCCACGTGTACTACCCCCTGGAACGCGCGGGAGAGGTGCTCAGGGCCTGCGAGCGCTACGTCGCGGAGGCGCCCGAGGAGGCGGCACCTCTCGCCGTCCTCGGCCGGATACCGAAGGCCGAGGCGTATCCGGCTGCGGTGCACGGACAACCCTTCGTAGCCATCCTCGCCGTGTCCACCGGTGCCGGTGAGGACGCGGCCGAAGTAGGGGGGCGCGCGTTGCGGCCGCTCCGAGAGGTCACCGAACCTCTCTGCGACCTCAGCGAGCACACCGCCTACACCGAAGCACAGAAGTTCCTGGACGACGACTACCCGGACGGCAGGCTCTACTACTGGAAGTCCGTGAACGCACCCGAGCTCAGCGACAAGCTGATCGAGCGCCTGACCCAGCACACCGCCGCGGCTCCCTCGCCCGACTCGACCATCGACGTCTGGTACCAGGGCGGCGCGATGGCACGGGTGGGCGAACAGGCGACCGCCTTCGCCAACCGCGGCGTGCCCTACCTCTTCGGAATAGAGGGCAACTGGGACCACCAGGCCGACTCCGAGCGGAACCTGACCTGGGTCCGCGACACCTTCGCCGACCTGCGCCACTTCTCCACCGGGGGCATCTACCTCAACTTCCCCGGCTTCCTGGAAGAGGGCGAGCAGCTCCTGCGGGAAGGCTATGGCGGGAACTACGAACGGCTGTCGGCGGTCAAGACGAAGTACGACCCGGGCAATCTGTTCCG
The DNA here is from genome assembly GCF_030499575.1 of Streptomyces sp. DG2A-72. Lineage (NCBI taxonomy): Bacteria > Bacillati > Actinomycetota > Actinomycetes > Kitasatosporales > Streptomycetaceae > Streptomyces > Streptomyces sp. DG2A-72. The sequence goes on along the minus strand of NZ_JASTLC010000003.1, from coordinate 13,844 downwards.
CCTCAACGCGAACATCCAGCCGACGAGCTACTGACTTCGGCGTATTGAGGGTCCGTCCGGTCTGTCGAGTGCGAGGCCCGTCCCGGCGAGGAATCCGCCGAGGATGGTGTGCCGGTACTGCATCGCCTTGAGCCGCTGGCGGAGCAGGGTCTCCAGCTCGCTGAGGGTGCGGACGGCCAGGTTGGCCAAGCTCCGCTTGATATGCGCCCACAGGCCCTCCACCGGGTTGAGCTCGGGCGCATACCCGGGCAGCAGGACCACCGTCAGCCAGTCCCGCTCGGCCACGAGCGCCTGCATCGTCTTGGAGATGTGCGTGCTCAGCCGGTCCCACACCACGATCAGCGGGGCCCTCAGCAGTTGGTGGGCGCCGTCCAGCAGGCGGATGTAGTTCGTCTCACCCAGCGAGCGACGCTCGCCCTTGCGGCCGGTATGCCGACGCAGCCGGTAGCACAGACGGGCGGGAAGGCCCGGCCGGAAGCACAGCAGCCCGGCCACCGAGAGCCGCCCCCGACTGCGGCCAGACACCTTGACGCTCGGGGTGATGCCGCGCCGACCCCAGGTGCGGCCCTTGGACGGCCGGCCGGTCACGCCCGCTTCGTCCTCGAAACAGATGAACGCGCCGGTCGCCGCCCGCAGGGTTTTACCTCCTGCCAGGTCACCTCCCGCCACACGGTGATCGCGTCCTCGTCGCGCTCGGCGGCGGGCCGGGCGGGCATCTGCACGCTGTAGCCCATACGGTGCAGCAGCCGGGTCACCCCGAAGACGCTGTAGGAGAGATGGAACTTGCGTCCGATCAGCGTGCGGACCCGCGAGGCGGTCCACACCTGGTCCTCACTCCAGCCGTGCGCGGCCGGCCCCTCCTCCAGCCACATCGCGAGCTTGGCCTGCAGGTGGGGGCCCAGGCGGCAGTCGTAGCCGGAGGGGCCCTTCGAACGCAGCGCCCCGCATCCGCCCGCCTTCCAGGCGCGGCGCCACTGGTAGACCGATTTCTCGCTCACCCGTAACTCCCGGGCAACGCACGGGACTTTCACGTCCTCGTCGAAGAGGTCAACAGCCCGCATCCGTACCTCTTCCCGGCGCTTGCGCTGCTCGGCGGTCAGCCCGCCCCCGTCCGGATACCGCATGCATCCGGCGTACCAGCCCGGACGGACCACGTCACCGGTCCCGACACACATCCAGACCCCAAGACGCCGAAGTCAGTACCTTCTTCGTGGCCCGCAATGGGGCTCCCGGCCTCCGGAGCTGGCCTGCGCTGGCGCACCGCTGATGACGGCGGCCTGCTGCCCTCCTCCTTGGCGATCGTCTCTCCCTACGACATCACGGCACGCTACGTCCGGCACGGGCACATCATCCGCTGGAAGGGATTCGCCGCACATGTCACCGAGACGTGCGCCTCCGACGGCGTCAACGTGATCACGGATGTGGCCACCGCCTCGGCCGCCACCAACGACGCCCAGGCCCTGCCCGGTATTCACACGCGCCTGGCGCGTCGTGGACTGCTGCCCGCCGAGCACCTGGTCGACGGCGGCTACACGTCCCTGGTTCACCTCAAGCCGTCACGATGGTGCCCTCAACGGCGTCACGGCCGGCTCGGGAGTTCACGTTCAGCAACCTCAGCCGCTTGTGCGGGGTTGGCCGGCAGTATCCGTGCCAACCTCCTTGGCCAGGTGCGGCCTGACCAACAGGCCGCTCCCTTGCAGGATGTCAGCGTTCTGCCTCTCCGCATCGGCGTGGCGCTCGCCCAACTGCTCTCCCATCCGGGTCAGTGCGGCGCCGGGCCGACCCGAGCCACCGAGGCACTCGCAACATGATTCATCCTCTTCACCCGTCTCTCCCCACCGCGCCTCTGGCCCCGTCCCGACCGACCCACATGGGGCAGCTCCTCACCGCAGAACGGTGAGGAGCTGCGCAGGGTTGAGCGGCCTCAACGGCATCGGCTCAGTAGGAGCCGTTGGCCTGCCAGAACAGCCAGGCGTCGCAGGGACTGCCATAGCGGTCGTTCGTAGACGCGGCGGACGGCGTCCCGTCCGGAGACCCAGGCCATCAGCATGCCTCCGAAGGCGCGGTTGGCCTGGTGGGCATGTCAGCTCGGTCCCTGCGATGTGCGAGTCATTCCGAAGACAACGCCGCTGGCGGCGAGGAGGCAGCCGACCAGCTGAGCGACGCGAACCTGATGAATCCCACGGGCGGCGTCAGCCGAGCGGGATGGCCGAGATCGAGAACGGGAGCTCCGGCTGACCACCGGTCTGCCCGGTGTTGTACTGGCTGTTGACCACCAGCAGCCGGCCACGTACCACTCGCGCGGTGCTGGGATGCAGGAAGTCCGAGTTGATCACGGACTCCACCTCGGCCGGCCGACCAGTCCTCGGCCGGCCGCAGCACCGAGACCTGCGGCTGCGGGTTCTGCGGGGAGAGCCCGCCGCGGACCACGTAGAGCCGCCCGTCATGCCGGACGAGGCCGTCGCCGCCGTACAGGAAGGCGCCGCCGAGGTCCACCTGGTGGATCTCCAGGAGTTGTCAGCCACCTGGCACAGATGGCGAGGGCCACTAGCAAGCACTGTCATGGGCCAGCGCGCGTTTCGCGGTGTTCTTCGAGATGTCCAGGTGCCTCGCGATCGCCCTGATCGACATCTGCTCGCCTGGTGCGGCCTGCGGATCTCTGCACAGTCTTCCACGTGGGTTGCCCTTCTCTCCTGACCTTGATCAACAAGGTCAGGCTCAAGGCAAAGGGCGCAAGAGTGGGTCAGATTTGGTATGTCGTCAGAGAGCTTGTTCTGGGTCGTCGCCATGACGGTCGGGGCTCCGGTGAACACCCAACTCAGCAGAACGAATCCGGTGAGGTCGAAGCCGTGCCGCGCGGGTTAGGGCGGCAGCGGATGCCGACGATGGTGGTGTGCGGCTGTGCCCCGTGGCTTCAGCGGTCGGCGCCTTCGGGCTGCGCCTCGGCCGGAAGCGGAGCTGTCGGTTCCGGTGCCTCGGGGGAGGTGTAGAAGACCGAGTGGCCCTGCTTGGTGCGCTGAGCCTGGCTCTTGGCCACGAGCCCTTCGAGAGTGACGCGCACGACCTTGGTCTTGATTCCGCGCTCGGGATGGGCCTGGCTGAGCGCGGTGGAAATTTCCACCGCGGAGCGCGGTTCGCCCTGCTCGGTGAGATGGCGGCGGATAAGTTCCACCAGGGTGGGCTGTGCTGTCTTCGCGGCGGCCGCAGCCTTGACCGGGGGCTTCTTGGCGTCGGACTTCCTGGCCGTCGGGCTTGCCTGCGCGGCCGTGGTCTTCCTGGCTTGCCGCTTGCCGCTCGGCCCGGCGTCGGTCTTCTTCCGGGGGGAGGGCACTGCGGCGTTCTCGGGCGCGTCCGCGGGCTCGGCTGGTGCTTCCGGGATGCCGAGTGCCTGTTGCATGTTCACCAGCACGGTGTGGTCCTGCTGTAGGGCGGACAATTGCTCCTGCAGGGCGGTGATTTCCGCGCTGATGCGTTCCTGCTCCTTGAGGTTGCGCTCGAGGTCGCCGGTCACTTGGGCGATGTAGTGCGATGTCAGTTCAGTGGTGGTGGTCGTGCTCTCGGACATGGTGTCGACCTTTCCTCGGCTTGCCGTCGTGGTACAGGCTCTGCGGGGCGGCTCCGGGCGGGGCCGCATCCCTCTTGGGTTGTGCTGGCGACGCTGCAGTGGCGCCGTTATTGCCGCAAGGTGTCTGGCATTGAGATAGTACGGACAGACGGAGCCGGTTGTTCCACTCATGCGATGACCTCTGCCCGAGGCCAGCCTCAAAGCCGCGGGGCCTGGTACCTGCGGGTTGTACCGCAGGGCCGGTTCGTACACGGGGCTGGGGCAGTTGCCAGAAGGCCTCGTCGGTCTCCCGGTTGTGATGCCAGGCCTGCAGCGTGCGTGTGGTCACCAGCCGGTCGAGAAGTTCTCCGGTCTGCTGGGTGAGTGCCCGCACAGGCGGGCGAGGATGTCCATGTCGGTGCTGTGTTCGGCATCGGCGGACGTGTGTGCGGCCAGTACCAGGGTGGTCAGCCGCAGGGCGGGCGGTGCGGTCGGCAGGGTCAACGGTGCGGGGTGCAGGGCCCGGTGGGCGGCGCGGCAGCGGGCACGGCGACGGGTGCCTGGTCCAGGACCGCGGCATCGAGCAGCCGCACCTGCATGGGGACGGACCTGACGGCCAGCGGCTCCAGGTCGGCGTGGGTCAGTTCCTGCCACAGCTCCCTGTGCCCGCGCGGGCGCATGCCGCGCGGTAGCTCCGCCGGCAGTTGGACATGTCCGCGGGCATCGGCGCGCAGTGCGCACCGCAGGCCCAGCACCGGGCGCAGGGGAGGTGAACCGGGGCAGAACGACGCCGAGATAGGTGAGCATCTCCCGCACCCGCACCCGCTCGTTGGACTCGACCCATGTGAGCGATCAAGTTCGAGTTGGATTTTCGCCCGGCGCCGATGGTCGGCAAGCTCAACAGGCGCTTCAGCCGCCGAGGTAGCTCGCGTGCCCGTCATCGTCGACATCGAACGGCCCTGGCGGGATGATGCAGAATTCGTTCCCCTCGGGATCGGCCATGACCAGGAAGTCTCCAGCCGCATACTGGTCGAGCAGCCGACCACCCAACTCCTCCACTCGCACCTGCTCGGAAGCCGGGTCCTCCGAGGCAACATCGAAGTGGATGCGGTTCTTGCCGGTCTTTGCCTCAGCGACTCTGGAAGCCCACCCCCGGACCATCGCCACGCGCGAGCCAGACATACGGGCCCGTCCTCGTCGCGATCGGTCTACCCAGGAGCTCAGCCCAGAACGAGGCCAACCGTTCCGAATCAACGCAGTCGATGATGAGGTCCTTGATCTTCAGGTGAGTGCCTGTCATGGAGCGATCCTCGCAGGCTGCGGGCTCAGCCCGGAATCAGCAAGCCCCGGCTGCCATCGACCAGCAGGCACAGACGTTAAACCACAAGGTGACCCAGCCGCGAGCCGGTGCGAGCTCTACTGGCTGGCGGTCATGGGGGTAGTGGCGCTGAGGGCGTCGGTCGCGAAGATCGAAGGAGAGGTGTAGCGGGGCACACCCCAGGCATCCGTGATGACGCTCGGAGGGGGGCTTGTTGGTGTATGGGGCAGCGGTTGGCCTGGTGTGTTGTTGGTTCGTTGAGAGGCGGGGTGGACGGCTTCGGTGGGGAGGCCGGGGTGTGTGAGCTGGGGTTGTGTGTTGTGTGCTGAGCCTGGCTTGGGTTGTCGTAGGTAGCTCTAGCGTGAAAAGGACCGGCTGGTGTTTGTGCTGGTCAAGGCTGTTTGTGCTGGCGGGGTGGTGGGGTTAGCGGCCTCGTGTGCGGGGGCGGTGGTGGGTCTCGGCGAGGTGGTCGAGGCGGACGGCCATAACCCGGGCCCGGCTCAGCCCGCCCGGAACACTGGCCCGCCGCGGCTGTTAGACGCGCGCAGTACCGCCACCACGTCGCGTTGTCGCCGGGGATCGGCTCGTACGCCGAGTTGTGCGGGAGGAGCCAGACATGGCCCTCCTCACGCTTGAAGCGCTTGTCGGTGTCCTCGCCGTCGAGCGTGGCGGCCACGATGTCGCCGTTCTCGGCGACGGCTGGCGGCGGACGGTGACCCAGTCGCCGTCGCAGATCGCGGCCTCGCTCATCGAGTCACCGACGACCTTCAGCACAAACAGCTCACCGTCGCCGACGAGCTGGCGGGGGAGGGGAACACGTCCTCGACCGATTCCTCGGCGGCGATCCGGCCGACGAGCGGGACGTATGACGCGGCCGACGGGCTGCACGGAGGCGTCCTGGGCCTCTGTCGTGATGCTCATCCAGTCGGTCGGCTACGGAGCTTTCTTGCGGAAGAGAGACAGCAGGGTCCGGGCCGGCAGGGCGCCCGGGTCGAAGAACTGAGTGGCCAGAGCGGGCGGCACCGCGGTTCCCTGCATGCGGACCTCGTGGCAGGTGAAGCAGAACGCCGCCTCGAACAGCGCCAGATCGAGAGAGTCGTCGTATGCCCGGACGCTCCAGCCCGGCGAGAAGCCGCAACGGTGCTGTTCAATGCCTGGCAGGCTTTCGATCAAGGCCAGGGCGGCGTCGGCCTCGCTCCCGGCCCAGTGGGCAACCGCCGTGCAGGGGTACGGGACGTCCCGCCTGGCGGGAAGGGCGGAGATCCGCACGACCTCGATCAGCACGGTGGCGGTAACGGCTTCGGCGGGGAGCTGCATGAGCGCAGTCTGCCCGTCAGGTTCGGAGGCCGGGTAAGGGGCACAGACGCCTTCGGCAGGCGCAGGCCAGTGTCAGTTCGATCGGACCCGATGCCATCCACTGCGGAAGTCGCACCGAGGCAGCCACGGACGCGAAGTGACAACCCGCCTGCCTTGGTGACAAGCATCGTGCTTCGGCTCAGTCGAGGTGCTGGGCCCGCCGGCGGGTGTGAGGTTAGTAGTCGAGGTCGAGGTAGTCGATGTCGTTGAGGGTGACGTCGGAGAGCCCCATGGCGCGGGCTCCGCCGTCCTGGAAGTAGATCTCTTTGAAGCCTTCGGCGATGATCGCGCGCATCTGCTGGTCGTTGGCGCCTGTGTTGCGGGCGTCGAAGAGGCGTTGTGCGTAGGTGGGGGGGAGGTGGACGGTGAGGCGGCGGAAGCGTCCGTCGTCGGTGGCGCCGATGGGTGCGGTGTAGCCGAACCTGGCCCTCGTCTCCACCGTGATGCCCGTGGTGGTGGCGGCTTGCTTGCGGCGGCGTCTGCGGACCTGGGGCTGCCACCGCTGCCGTACGGCGTCCTCGATCCGTTCGGCGATGGCCTTTGGCGGGTGTTTGCGTTCGCCCTTGCGGTAGCGCTCCACCGACCGCTGGCTGACCCCGATCTCCTGGGCAACGGCTTTGGTCGTCTTGAGCTGCTTCATCAGGAAGTTGATGCGTGCCTGGAGTGTCTTGGGTGGCTGGCGGGTGAAGGCTTCCCGGTCGGCGCGTTCGATGGCGTCCTCGATCTCTGCCACGGCTCAGCCCTTCTCGACAGTGGGGTTCTGGCCGCCCGTGGCGACCAGCGGGGTCCAGGTCTTGTGCACCGGGCCGACGTTGGGCACTGGCCTACTCGCCTTCGTCGAGGACGGCGTCGCCGCCTTTGATGTGGCGGGCCGGGTTGTAGCCCTGTTCCATCAGGTCGACGGCCCAGAGCATCGACTGGACGCCCTCGAGCTTCGCCAGGCCCGGGGTGGGTCCGAGGCGGAATCCGCCGGGCTGGGGCTTGCCGGAGGCGGCGTAGGGCAGGAAGTCCAGCGGGCTCTCCCCCGGCGAGGGGTAGACGACGCAGTCGGAGAGTACGGCGAGCGGGTACAGGCCCGTCATCGTGGCCATGTTGCGCAGTTTGCGGTGCATGTTGATGCGGGCCTTGGAGATGACGGCGGCGCGGATGTCGGGGCGCCAGGTCGGCCGCTGAAGGGCAGGCCACCGCTCGCCCTCCTTGTACTTCTTGCCTTGCGGGCGCTCGCGCAGCTTGCCGATGCCGCCCTTGACGGTGGCCTTGATGGCGGCGAGGATGGCCGCCATCGCCGGGTCGACGTCCTTGTGCCGCTCCATCGCGGCGAGGAAGGCGCGGTTGGACAGGTCCTTGGTGACGCCGAGGTCGGTGAGGGTGTCGACGTAGGCGTTCTTGAGCCGGTCGTGCCACGGGTCCAGGTACGCGCCGGTCTCGCGGCGCAGGTACGCCTCGATGGGCTCCACGTTGTAGCCGAGCTCCTGGGCGTAGGCGACGGTGTGCGTCTGGTACCAGGCAGGTCCCGCTGGCCGGGTGCCGTCCGGGGTGAACGGCGAGGGCAGACGCGGGTCCACCTCGACGTGGGACACATCGACCAGCCAGCTCCCGGGGATCTTCGGGCTGAAGGCCGGGGCGTGGAAGTGGTCGGGCTCCGACAGCCCGACGACCAGGCGGGCCGCGGCGGCGAGGAACGCCGTGTTCAGATCCAGGCCGACCGCGAAGGGCAGCGTGCACTCCTCATCGCTCAGCAGGTCCACCGGCCGCGCCCACTGGTACGCCTCCTCGTTGAGAAAGCCGCCGCTCCAGCCGGAGTTCACGACGACGGGATGTTCAGGGGTGGCCTCCGGCGGCGCCGGGTCCATCGGGTCCGTGCCGAGCGAGCCGGGGTTGTGGCCGGGCACCCAGTTCCCGCTCGCTTCGTCGCGCACCGCGCGGGTGGGCGGGCGCAGCGCGGTCATCAGCTCCAGCCCTGAAACGGCGGCGGAGCCGCGCGGGGTGATGACCCGGGTGGCGTAGACACCGAGGACGCGGGCGACGTCGGCCGGCTCCATCTCCGTCACGCCGGGCCAGGACCGCTCATCGAGTGCGTCCCAGGACAGAACTGCGAGCTGCACGCACTGCCGCTCGCGGCCCTGCGCCTTGCGGTAGATCCTCGCCCATGGGCCGAACCCGCGCTGGGTGAGCCGCCACTTCGCCTTCACCACCTGCTTGACCACGGGATGATCCTCGGGCAGACGCAGGGAGCGGCGCTGCTCGTGGCCTTCCAGGCGCTCGGGCAGTCCGAGCTTCACGGCGGCTGTGGCGGTGAGGACGATCAGCGGGTCGCTGTCCTTGCCGTTGCGGTGCAGGCGCGGTGCACCGAGGCCGGACTCGCGCAGCGTCCACTCCACCAGTTCCACCACCGTGGTCGCGGGGCAGTCGAGCACGATGCCGCCCGTGCCGTACGCGCAGCCGTCGCCGTCCAGGACCGCGAGCGGGCCGTGCGGGAAGCCCGGATTGGCTGCGGGCTGAGCCGCTTTCTTCGCGGCCGGACGGCGCGATGCCGCGGCCGGCGGGGTGGCGGGACGGGCCGGCCCCGTGGCTGGAACGGCGAGAGCCTGCGGGGCGTCTGCCGTCTTCATCTCGGACGCGGCCGTTTCACTGGACGCCGCTGGCGCCGGCGCGGCTGCCGGGGCTGCACCGGGGGCGGGATACTTCGCCGCCCACCCGTTCAGCAGCCGCTGGTAGGCATCCAGCCGCGGCGACTTCGGCTCGCTGCGGCCGTTCTCCCAGTTCTTCACCGACTGGGTCGTCGTCTTCAACGCGGTGGCGAGCCGGGCCTGGGTGATGCCGGCAGCCTCACGCAGCCGGGCACGCTCCGCCGGAGGCGGGAGGTGCGGCTCCTCGTTCAACAGTGCGTCGACGGACGCGAACAGCTCTTCCTCAGATGCCATTACCTGCACCTTCACGTCAGGACCCGATACTGCTTAACCAAAAACTTACCCCACTCCTTAACCTTACTTGGCCCATTCCAATCCCAGCGCGGCGAGTTTGTCGGCGGTGAGCTTCGCGCGGCGTCCCTTCTGATTCATGATCCAGACTCCGAGCGTGGCGGGGCGGGTAGTTGCGCCAGTGCCAGCAGCACCTTCGCTTCCAGCCCGTAGCGGCTCGCGATGCGGCAGACCCAGCGACGATGTGGTCTCCGTGGCCAAGGGGGCGACGCGAAACCACTCCCCAGCGATGGCCGCCGCGCTGTGCTGGGACCGTTGCGTCCGGCGCGTGACGCCCCTGGGCGAGCATCGGCATGCCCACCGCGCGCACGAGGGTGCGGCCACCTTGCCATCACGGACCAGCCAGCCCCACGGCCAGTCGGGGCGCAGCCGTCCATGAGGGCTCTCAGGGAGCTGGCGGCGGAGGGGGACTCCCGGCGCCTCCGGAGGGGTGGGGTGGCAGGGAACCCGGCGGAGGGTCAGGTGGTGGCTGCGGTGGCGCTCCAGTGGCTTGTCGGTAATTGATAATCGCTTGGATCCTTTTCTCTGGATCAGTTATCTCGTCCAGTGCCGCCACGAATTTCTCGTCTACCGTGTTCCCTTTTCGATGCCGTACGTGTTCAAGGAGCATTCCTGTCATCGGAAGGACAAGATACGCACCCAAGAAGATCACCCCCACGGCCCACCACGGGGCGCCGCTCAGGGCTCCGGCGAAGGCTGCGGGCAGCCCGGCGAAGAGGCCGGTCAGGGAACCGAGAGCAGACGGAGTCACTGGGGACGCCCTTCTGGCACAGAGCGGCCCCGCCGCCTCGTGCCTGACAAGCCGGGCCTTGGCCGACGGCGAGTGGACAGGAGACGACGCACAGCGCCACAGCGTGCGGGCACGCCGACCACCGGCACCGCCATTGGGCGGGCCGGTGGGTCTTCAGAGCAGCTTTATTAAGGGCAGCCTGAGAAGTGCGATTGCAGCCTGGAGGGTTACTCGGCTGATCTGGTGAGGGAGGTCTTGAGCGGCTTTTTGGGCAGGCTGGGTTATTAGAACTCGTTAATGAAACGAGTGCTCAAAACCCATTTCTGCCGATTCACTCAGCCTCTACCTAACCCTTTCCCTTTTCCATTCTCCGGCGCCCTGTGTATCTGGGCATGCCGGACCTGCCGTCCAGTATGCCCAACGTGGCGGTTGGATGCGAGACCGACACGAAGCCCAACCGGGCCCGATGGGCAGGCGCCGGCATCGCGTAGCCCAGAACCCTTCTCAAGAAGGTTGGGACCCGCGCGGGCCTCTACGCCCTCGCCCATTCGAGTCCGAGGTCGGCGAGCTGCTGGAGTTTGTCGGCGGTGAGCTTCCCGCGGCGGCCTTTTTGGTTCATGATCCACACTCCAAGCCGGACCTGGGTTCCGTCCGGGAGCTCCTCTACGTGACCGCGTGGGACGGTCAGGGAGCCCTCGCGGGCCTTGTACTGCGCCAGGGCCGCCACGCCCTTCTGGAAGGCCCCTGCTGGCGTTGTGGACGGCTTCGCGGGCTCATCCGGCTCCGAGGCCAGCGGCACGATGCCGAGCTGCTCCAGGCGCTCGCGCTGCCCGTCCGTCAGGGCCTGCCAGAACTTTGGCGTCCGCTGCCGGGCCAGCCACTTCCCGATGTCCATGCCGTGGACGGTGACGCCGGGCAAGACGTCGGCCTGGCCCTCTTCGTCGGCCACCAGCTCGCGCAGTGCGGCGTAGTGCCGCTGCCACTCCGCCGGCCACGACGGGTTCCAGTCCTCGTCGACCTCCTCGAGCGCCGTCTTCCACTCGGGGTGGCCGTCGAGGGCGCCGGGGCGGCGGAGGTTGGACAGCCACTGCCCGACGGGCCGGTCGAGCATGGTCGCGGACCGGGGCGCGCACAGCGTCCAGTGCTGGTCGTAGTACGCCTTTGCGGCTTCCAGGTTCTCCTGGAACCGCTCATCGGCCAGCGACCAGACCATGCCGAGCTGCTCCAGTCGCCTCGCGCGCTGGCCGGTCATCTGTCCGGCTGCGTAGGCGCGTCGTTGTTCTGCGACCCATTGTCCAAGTGGTGTCGCGCCCTCGCGCTGTCCGTAGGGCACTCGGGCGTGCCGCTCGCGTTCGGTGAATTTCTTGAGTGCCGCCCAGCCGCGGGCCCAGTCCTGGCGTTCGGTGTCGATCACGTTGAAGCTGACCCACTCCGCGACCATCACCGGATCCCTGGGGGCGGCAAAACGGAGCAGCAACCGTGATTCTTCTTCGCCCTCTTCTGGCGCGACACCGATATGCACGGACGGCTGCGCCACGTCCTTTTGCGGCGCCTGTGGAATCGCGAGCAGTTCCACGGCCTCTTCATCATGGCCCCGCAGACCCTCCAAAACCTTCACCAGGGGTCGGTAGGACCCCGAGGTGAACATGTCCTCCGGCTTTTCTCCGGGCTGGAGAAATACCGGCACGATCAGAGAGGCGAGCTTGCCTTGTCCAGGCTTCTGTCGAAGCGCCCGGCCGATGGCCTGGACGATGTCGTGCGGCGCGCCCTTGGGGTCCAACAGGGCGACGCTATCGACGGCCCTGATGTCGACGCCCTCACCCAGGACACGACAGTTCGAAAGCACGGCCCGCTGCGCCGTGGTCCCGAACGAGCCGAGGACTTCCCGGCGGCGCTCGGGGATGTGCTCGCCGCACAGCCAGTCCGCCCAGATGCGCTTGGGATACGTCTCGGGCTGGTCGGCATGCAGCTTCGCCGCGACCCGCTCCAGGCCCTCCGCGTACGCCTGTGCCTCGATGGTCCGGTGGTGGAAGGTGATGCACGTCTGCAGATTGTGCTGCGCCATCGTGTGCAGCAGCGCGGCTTGCAAAGCCCCGAGCCGCTGCCCACGCACTTCCTCGCTGCGCCGCTCCTCACCCATCAGCCGCTCCGGGGTGACGACCAGATCCCTCAGCTCCAGCACGATGATCTGATACCGCGCCAACAAGCCCCGGGACACGGCAGATGCGAGCGAGAGCTTGTAGAGGACGGGTCCGAAGACCTTCTCGTCGTCCATGGAGGCCGCCATCTCCCGCGGCAGCGGGTCACGGACCTCCTCGGCGACCTCGCGGTTGAGCCGCTCCTCCCAGATCCGCGGCGTGGCCGTCAGGTACAGCCGCCGGTAGGCGGGGATGACGGTCTGGTCGTGGATGTCCGCCCACGCCTTACCCATCGAGCCCGAAGTCCTGTGAGCCTCATCAACCACCGCGAGGTCCACCGGGGCCAACTTCTGGCCGTAGACGCCCTCGAACGCCTCCGCCAGCACGCCCAGCGACGCGTAGGTGGCGTAGATGGTCACGGGCCCGGAACCGTGCCACAGCGCCAGCTGGATCGGGTTCGTGGTGGCGCGCACCTTCATGCTCCACAGCTCCGGGTCGTCCTGGAGCGAACAGACGGCAACGGCCGGCCCTTTGTGGCCCGCGTCGTGCCACGCCTTCACTGTCTGTGCCAGCAGATCCAGCGTCGGCACCAGGACCAGCACCCGCCCACGGGGCACCATCCGCTGCGCCGCGGCCGCGGCCATGAGGGTCTTCCCCGTTCCGCACGCCGCATGGACCTGTCCGCGCAGGCCCTGTGCGGGGATACCGCCCGAAGGCACGTCCAGGCCTCGCACGATGGCGTCAACGGCCTCGACCTGGTGATTCCTCAGCTTCACGACCGCTCCTCGCTTTCCCTGCCGGTCCCAGCCTCTTCACCACGCGCCAGCCAGCGCAGGAGGAGCCGTTCGGCCAGTTCATGGTCGTAGGAGCGCGCGACCTGCAAGGGCGTGTCGCCACCCGGGGCCGGCAACCGAGGATCAGCCCCGTAGGTCAGCAGGATCGCGGTAGCAGCCGTGTTCAACCGATGACCCGACTGAAGATGACTGTCTCCTTCGACCTCGATGGCATGGGTCAGCAGCGTGTGACCAAAACAGATCTCGTCAGGATCCGCTCCAGCATCTAACAGGACGGTGAGCGTCTCGTATTCGCTCATTTCCACGGCCTCATGTACAGGCGTCCATCTCTCGACAGCGGGAACCATCCAGTGGTTCTGATCAGGCATCTGAAATCTCCGCGCGTATGGATGATGCCCATCAGCAAATGGGCCGCAGGTGGTGCTAATGGTTCCCAGACTCTACACAGTGCATCACCGTGATGCATCGCTCTTGCGTCAACCTTCCGCCACAGGATGGTAGATGACTGTTTCTCACCCCATCGCGGCCGGTTGTCCTGTATGCTGACAAGGCACTCGTGAACGCGATCGGGCCGTTCCGGGAGTTGAGGAGGGGTTCGGGTGGAGCGCAGCGGAACCCGTCATTACATCGAGGCCGGCACCCGTCCGGCCGGATGGTCCGTCAACTCCGTTACCTGTGTGGTGGCTGGGAATTCCAGACACCACGCAGGCCCGCGCATGGTGCACCTCCCCTCGTAGCCAGCTCCAGGAATCCCGCAAGCGGGATTCCCTCAATTCGCGCTTGCGCGAATTGACGCGCATTCAGGATTCCGCTTGCGGAATTCAATTCCCGTGCTTGCGCGGGAATCTGGCGGAGCGTTAGCGGAGCCACGCCCGAAGCGAAGCGGAGGGCGTCACTATGCAGCGCGTCAGCGCTGCATATCCCGCTCCGCAGGAGGTGCTGCGAGGAGGTTCACTGGGTAGCATAGTTAACCTTTAGCAATA